>JABSQK010000152.1 GCA_013215875.1 Lentisphaeria bacterium | reverse complement strand
TCGTGCACCATGCGGAGAATAATCCATTGATATCAATTTTCATTTATTACTTTGAACCTGTATGTCGGATATAGTCTTTTTCACTATACACCTTAGCAGTGAGAGTTGTATCAACAGAGCCTTTCCTAATAGCGAACCAAGCAAATGGTACAATAATATTCCGATCATTACGTATAGTGTTTATAATTAAAAAATATTTAATAAAATAATCCCAAAAGGGAATAGCTTATGATTACAATTGCTGACTATCTATACAGATTGTTTCGATATGCGCTCAAGCATTTACGATTGACAATAACGTTATTCATAATTTTAGCGCTGTTTTCTTATAGTACAATTTGTGCACTTATTGATAGGCAGTACAGAAAAAATTTATATATTATCCACTCTATTAGTGATGATGTTGAACTTGATATCACCAGAGACCTGGATGATTCAGGATATACCCCGTCGCCATAATTAAAAATCGATTGTCCTAAAGACCATATCCAGCATGAACGGCAATAATATTAAATGAAATAAAGCTATAAACGTTGCTGGCAATATAATAAGTAATATTTCAACCCTATTACCATCCATCAAGATTTCTATAAATATGTATCCTGGTAATCCAAAAAAGATAAATCCGACCACGAAGCTGAAGAATAGAAAAAGACAGAGAATAATTATTAGCTTTATGCCTGTCTCAAAATATATAAAAGCCTTTGCCCTTGCATCTATCTTATGATCGATCGTTTGAAGAATAGATAACTTACCTTCATGCTTCAATTCACTTTTCAGATGGAAGAATGAATTTAATTCTATAAAGATACAGCCGGCAATAAAAGGGGTAAGAGCTATAAAAATGAGCGGGATAGCAAGGCTCATAAACTTAATTGCCAAAAGAAATAAAATACAGGGAAAGAAAAAAGCGATACTTAAATGCATGAATAATTTAATATTCGTGCACCATGCGGAGAATAATCCATTAAAATTAAGTGTAACCTGTGCCCCTTGTTATCAACAACAGAAATATGTCCAAGTTCAATATACACCACTTAGGCACGGTGTGAATTAACTAGAGATAGAAATCATAGCCACAGCTATTATTAGCAGAGGCAAATTCCTCCGACATTTGTATGGCATCACCATTCTTCAATCCGTGAAATGTAATGAAGAGAGTTAGACCTGTGAATGCAAGACCGAATAAGGCCATGGCAATTCCCTTAAATCGATATTGGGATTTTAATTGGCTCTCCGTATACCCTTGCCAATTCTCCGGGCCGGAAATGTAGATAATTTGCATTCTATTATTCTTAGGGATCATTTCCGTTTCGACTGTGGTATAGTTGTAACAGCTCTTCCCATTATCGTTCCAGACATACTTTACCCGCTGGTACCTTGTGCCATTATCTGTATAGCTTGTGTCTTTGACCGGTTTAATATGAGCGCTTGTTTCGATACCCACCATCTTATAGCGAATACTATTTCCCATATTGAACAGACCTGTACCGGTTAGGACAAGCCCGAAAATGATAAACATGATAAAAACGTGCATATAAACCTCTCATTTATAGTGTAGACGGAGGAATGATCATAATATGTATCGCTTAAGTCTTTGAATCACTATTCTTCCTCAATGAAGCCAAGGCCTGAATAGTTCTGCTCCCCACTTGATTTCAGGGTAGAAAACACTAAATTCACGGCTCTCCCAGAAATTCAATAAGAATCATTAAATAAGAGAAAATATTAATGTCAGATAAAATTTTAGATCATGTAAAGCCGGGCGTACTTTTTGGTGACGATGTACAGAAAGTATTTGAAATAGCCAAAGCAAATCAGTTTGCCCTTCCTGCGGTAAATGTTGTGGGAACAGATTCTGTAAATGCTGTACTTGAAGCAGCAGCAGCTGTAAACTCACCCGTGATGATCCAGTACTCAAATGGTGGTGCTGCCTATACAGCTGGTAAAGGCCTCAAGATGGATGGCCAGACTGCTCAAATAGCCGGAGCCGTTTCCGGAGCAATGCACGTACATACAATGGCTGAACTCTATGGTGTACCGGTAATATTACACACTGACCATGCCGCCCGCAAACTTCTTCCCTGGATTGATGGTCTACTCGATGAAGGCGAAAAACATTTTGCTAAAACTGGCAAGCCATTATTTTCATCGCATATGATCGATCTGTCTGAAGAACCTATCGAAGAAAACATTGCTACCTGCGTCGAAATATTTAAGCGCATGGAAAAAATTGGCATGACCATTGAGATAGAGCTTGGTGTAACCGGCGGTGAAGAAGACGGTGTTGATAATACAGACATCGACAATTCATTGCTTTATACTCAGCCAGAAGAAGTCTACTATGCTTGCAAGGAACTCGAAAAGGTTTCAAATCGTTTTACAATTGCCGCAGCATTTGGCAATGTACATGGTGTATATAAACCGGGCAATGTAAAACTCACACCAAAAATTCTTGATAACTCACAAGTTTACTTCAATGAAAAAGAAGGAACCACTGGCAAACCGATTAACTTTGTTTTTCATGGCGGTTCTGGATCTTCGCGCGAAGAAATCCGTGAAGCTTTATCTTACGGTGCAATCAAAATGAACATCGATACAGATACCCAATGGGCCACCTGGCTCGGTGTAATGGATTACTACAAAGAAAATGAAGCGTATCTGCAAGGGCAGATGGGTAATCCTGATGGTCCTGATTCGCCAAACAAGAAGTACTACGATCCACGCGCGTGGTTGCGTAAGGGACAGGAAACACTTGTCGATCGTATTAAGCTTGCATTCGAAGATCTAAATTGTGTTGATCGCTGCTAATTAGAAAAATTTTCATCTAAAGGCCCTGTTATTTTAGCAGGGCCTTTTTTTGTTTAAAGATGAATGAATCAGGCGAATCTGTTATGATCGCGTTCGGAGAACCCGACCTATTTCCACAGGTTGCATTTAGCTTTGACTAATAGACGATAACGATTAATCGCTTTGGCCCATGAGCCCCAAGCACGAGGATTTTTTCGATATCCGCTGTGCGTGACGGTCCACTAATGATGCAGGCGTATTGACTCGTCTCTTCGAGATCAGCCAGAGCCTCTTCTATAGATGCGACGATTTGATCTTTCCTCGCAATTAGAATCAGCGTATCCGTAATTACCGATAAAAGAAATTCATCATTCTTGTTGTGTTCTACCATGGCTGAACCTGTGCGGGCAATTAGGCAGGATGCCCGTGCAACAGCAAAAGGAAATTTGGCCAGTTCATTTTTTGTCTGCACAGAACATACGGTGAATTGTGTATCATCAGATAAATCACCAGGAAGTCCTGGCTCAAGGATAACTGCTTCTTCGCTGGCAATTTCTTTTATCGTCTCTTTGAGAGCATCGCTGCTGTCCAATGAAATAAATTCACCATCGATTGTCTCGAGCTGCTCCTTGAATAGATCGACAAGATTTTCTCTCGAATAGTCTGCAAACAGTGCGCGATCAGTTATTTCCGGCACGCTTATATCGCGGGTTTCGACTTTTCTAAGTTTGTCCAAAATTTTGGATTTAGCGCTCATTCTTCTCCTCCCAGAGTTCAGCAAAACTTTTCTCGGCGAGCTTAGGCAAGTTTTCCGAATGTTTCTGGAAGAAAGCTTTCAGGATGATGGAATCGATAATGCCAAAACTATTGCGGGCAATTTTGATGCTTTTGCGCGACTTCATTGCTTTGGCCCATAGGCGCATAATAAGTCGCCATGAGGCATCGTTGGTCTTTGTCTCATTGGCGATTGTACGATTATAATGCAATAAGTGATGCAGCGGAATTTTCACCGGACACACATCAGTACAAGCCCCGCATAGACTCGAACTCTGTGACAAATGCTGGTAGTCTTGAAAACCAAAGATATGAGGACTAATGACGGAACCAATGGGTCCGGAATAGGCTGCTTCATAACTGTGTCCGCCAATGCTTTCATAAACCGGACAACTGTTTAAACAGGCACCGCAGCGTATACAGCGAAGTACCTCGCGCAATTTTTCATCGGCATATAAATCGCTGCGACCATTGTCGAGCAATATGACATAAAGACTCTGCCCTGCCCTCGGACCTCGAAAAATAGAATTGTATACCGTCATCTGTTGCCCAGTCCCACTGGTGGATAAGAGCGGTAGAAACAGGGACAGATCTTTGAGATTGGCCAATACTTTATCTATGCCAATTACCGCCACGTGCACATCTGGAAGGTTTGCAGAAAGGCGCGCATTGCCTTCGTTTTCAAGAACAAGAAAAGAACCATCATCAGCAAGTATGAAATTGGCACTGGTAAAACCCATATCCGCAGCAAGAAATTTTTCTCTGAGATGGAGCCGCGCTGCAGCGGTAAGATCTTCGACACTGGCATCGAGCGCTGTGCCAAGCTTTTCATGAAAGAGTTCGGCGATATCCTCTTTGCTTAGGTGCATTGCAGGTGTGACTATATGGTAGGGTTTTTCTCCACGCATCTGAACAATCAACTCGCCAAGGTCACTCTCAATCACATCGACTTTAAGTTCATCCATAAACTCGTTGAAACGAATTTCCTCGCTGGTCATCGATTTCGATTTTACGACTGATTCTACTTTATGCCGGTGAACTATTTCGGCGATTTGCGTGCGCGCGTCTTCGGCAGTTTCAGCCCATAAGACGGTGGACCCCCGGTCGATTTGTTTTGCTTCGAATTGCTCCAATAGATCGGGCATATTTTCGATGGCGTAGGATTTTACCGCTTCGGCGTAGTCCCTGGCCGCATCCCAATCGCGGAACTGTTTATCCTGCATCGTCGAGACTTTACCATGATAGGTGCCCATTGCTTTTTGCAATTTTGCCCGGTGTTCAGCATCGGCAGATTTGCTCTTAGCAGATTCCGTAAACGCTTCGTATTTAGTTGACAAGCGAAACCCATTTTTTATCGTCTATGGAACGACGGACTGCATCCATGACTATTTGAATGTGCATGCCCTGCCCGAGTCCCGGCGTACCAGGGTCGCCTTCAACACAATCATTCAAAAAGTTATGCAGGCATGCGACATGGCTGCGAACCCACCCAAAGGATGCTTTGGGTGTAGGAAAGCTGGAAGCGGGTGCCGGGTAACGATGACCAATATCTATTTTTGTCCAGCCACGTAAGCCGCCTATGGGACTGCTGATCTCCTCCCGGTTGTAGATTTCCAAATTATGCGGCTGCATGGCATTAAAGCGTATGGCGCCTTTAGAACCGTGAATCTCAAATTTCATTTCGTCTTCAGTGCCTGTGGCGATCTTTGTGGCTTCGATATAGCCCTGGGCATTATTCGCCATTTCGGTTATGATCATAACCGAATCTTCGGCATCGACAGTTTCAAGTGC
>JABSQK010000151.1 GCA_013215875.1 Lentisphaeria bacterium | reverse complement strand
CTTTTATGAAGTCATACTTACCAGACAGGGTCAAAAGTTCATCATACAAGATTTTGCCCATTCGTTTTACATTATCGAGTATGTTTTCCTGCTCAATTGTTTCGAGCACTGCCAATGCAGCGGCACAAGCGAGTGGGGTACCGCCAAAAGTTGTGGCATGAGAACTGGGTCCCAGCACCTCTTTCCATTTTGGGTTAATAACAAATGCACCCATTGGGAATCCATTCGCCAAAGCCTTTGCCAGACTCATTGCATCAGGAATCACATTGTAATATTGATAAGCAAATAATTCACCTGTACGGCCAATACCCGTTTGCACTTCATCAAACAGCAAGAGTATTTCGTACTTGTCGCACAGCTCCCGCAAGCCTTTGATAAAGTCTTCAGTTGCCGGAATCAGTCCGCCTTCACATTGTATGGGCTCTATTAAAACTGCCGCAGTATGTTCATTGATGAGTGTATCGATGCTTTCGAAATCATTCAGGTCGGCAAAGTAAAAGCCTTTAGGCATGGGACCAAACCCCTTACGAATAGCCGGTTTGTCTGTTGCTGCCAGGGTGGCAATCGTCCGTCCATGAAAACTATGACGCATGCAAATTATCTCATGCTTGTCTTGTGCACTGCCCCATTTTCTGGCAAATTTAATTAAACCCTCGTTGGCTTCGGCGCCACTATTGGCAAAAAATACCTGGCCGTTAAATGCTGATTGGGAAAGTGCCTTGGCCAATTGCGGCTGCTTCTCATTTATAAAAAGGTTTGATACATGCACCAGGGTCTCCGCCTGTGCTTGTATGGCAGCCGTTACAGCGGGATGGCAGTGGCCAAGGTTGCAGACACTAATACCAGAGGTGAAATCCAAATATTTATTGCCGTCATTGTCCCAGACATAAGCGCCCTGCCCTTTTACAAGTGCAAGTTTCGCAGCATATGTATTGACTAAATAATCAGCCTGCTGTGCTATAAGATCGTCCGTTTCCATTTTTATCCTTAAAAATTAATGGGTTATCTGTGTACCGACACCCTGGTCTGTAAATATTTCGAGCAATAAGGAATGCTGTAACCGTGCATCAATTAAATGCACCTTTCGACAGCCGGTATTCAAGGCATGTACCGCACTTTCCACTTTCGGTACCATGCCGCCAGAAATAATGCCCTGCTCAATTAGCGCCGGTATTTCGTCTACTTTTAAAGTGGTTATTAAACTCCCTTCATCTTCCGGATTCCTTAACAATCCGGGAACATCACTTAGAAAAACTATTTTTGCAACTTCTTCACCTTGAGTCTGCAACCCTTCGGCTATACGTGATGCAGCTGTATCTGCATTTATATTATAGATCTGTGAATCCGGCCCCACCGCCAATGGCGTTATGACCGGCACAATCTCTGCCTCGTGAAGCTTCTTAATCTGAGCAATGTCCACCTCGCATACATCGCCAACAAATCCATATTTCTCATCAAGAGGCTCCGCTTTCAGCATCGTTTTACCAGACAAAGATGCTGCCTTGCCGCCAAAATCATTTATCGCATCGACAATTTTTATGTTCATTTCATTATGTAAAACATCGTCGACTACCGCAATGGTTTTTTCACAGCTATAACGCAGACCATCGATAAAACGTGTTTCAATGCCACTTTCTTTCAGCCGGGAACTGATCGCTTTACCACCACCATGCACAATCACGGGCTTGCAGCCAATGCATTCAAGAAAAACGATGTCGCGCAAGGCGCTCTCAAAGTCTTCAGGATTTTCCAGAACACTGCCGCCCATTTTTACAACGATTATCTTAGCACGAAAGCGCTGGATATAGGGAAGCGCTTCAATTAATACGCCTGCCTTTTTTATGTATTCAAGATAACGAGTCATAGGATGATCACCTCAATGAGTAAAAGAAAAGCATTAAATATGGCGATTTATAGCTCATTGTCAACATCTTAAACTTTTTCTAAACTAAGTCTTGACTTTTAAACTTATGTTCTTATAATATTATAAAGACTTTATAAAGGTCTTCGTCGTGGGTGAAATCTACATTAGATTTCTTGACTGTAGGAAAACTTAGGTTAATTTCAGGTTTAACTTATTTTTTGGTAAAATTTTTAGGAGATATCAATGACACAGTTTTTCAAAGGTTCGCTAAAGCCCTTCCTTTATTTATTCCTCTTATTTCACGCTTCATGTTCAATTTACGCACAGGACGAAAGAGTCGACATATTCGAGCTCGAAAAGCAGTTCATTCAAAAACTACTGGAAAAGGGTTGGAAAGACTGGGCGAATGAAGCCTTAGTTTTAATCAAAAAGAAATACCCGAATAAAAAATGTGAGTTGGACTATTTGCAAACCATCATTTCCATTCGCGGTAACCAGAGGGACAAGGCTAAGGTTGAGTTAAAGAAAATCATAAAAGATTTTGGCGATGGCTGTATCTTTTATATCGACATATTATTTCAGCTTGAAAAGCTTGAGTCCGATGATAAAGAGAAAATTAAATATCTGACCAAAATTCTCGAGCATTTTGCCGGCAAATCGAGGGTTAAAAGTTCCAATATAGGCCAATTCAATCGTGCCTTGGCGAAAGTGAAACGAAAGGCAATTTCCAGCAACAATTGGGAAAAAGCTTATGAACTGCATAAGAAATATGTGCCCATGCTACGAAAAGGCCGCAAACTGACTAAACGTGAAGATCAGTTTTATCAGGCATTCTTTATGATGGAAGTCGTCGACAACAAACTTCTCAAAAAACCGAAATCGACCCCTGATGAGGCACTCATGGAGAAAGCTATGAAGGTCTTTGAGGAACTTATTTGGGTTCAAGATTTCCATTCCTTGCTGGCCTATTTGGAAGTTGCCCATGTTAATCTTCTTAGAGGTGGAAAATCTGAATCTGAATCCATTCTTAAATCTGCATTTCCAGGCTTAAAAAAGGTTGAAACCGATTATTTCAAACGGCACAAGCAAGTGTCTCCCATGGCCGGATTGTATTATTATTATGGCTGGACCAAAGAGGTAAAATCTACCGATTTATGGGGAAAAGAGGATAAAGAAGAAGATTGCAAAAAATATGCAATTGATGCGGGTAAGTTTTATGCAAAGGTCGTCAGCGATTATAACGGCTCACCTTTTGATATTCGCGCCCAGAAACGGCTGGATGCCTGGAATGAAAAGCTTAAGGATCGCTGGAGTTTCACGGTTACTCCCGAACGTTCTGCGGACTTTTGGAAAAACAGATTCGCGTCTATCTATAACCAAAGTTATAAAACAAAAAAATATGCGAAAGCAGCCGAAGGCTTCATGAAGATGATCGAGGAATCAAAAAATCGTGAATATCGCTTAAAAGCCCTGAAGTTTGCCGCCTTATCTTATTGTAAGCTTGGAAATGAAGATAAGAAACGTGAAAAATCTGCTTATTACAAAGCCTTGGGTGTCGCTGGCTATGCCGCTGACATATACCCAAGAGAGAGCCTTGCTCAAGATACACTTTACAACACGGGTGTCTATTTGAAAAATGCGTCCAGAAAGGAAGGCGAGGCTACGCAATTGCTTTTCAGCGATATCTCCAGTATTCTTTACAAACGTCTACTCAAGATTAATCCCCTCTACCCAAAGGGTGATGATATCGCCTGGAGTATCGCGGAAGCTGAAAATAAACGTGCCATATATTGGAATAAAGAGGTTCAGAAAAGGAAGAAAGCCGGTAAAACATTTTCAGCAGTTGCAGATGCCAGGCAAAATATGATACGTGCCTACAAAGAGGCAATCCCTCTGTATCAAATCATCACCGAGAATTTTGGTGCCTCAAAAAAAGGAACATTGGCATTTTATCGTTTGGGCATGACATATCGTATACTTGGTGCCGCGACTGGTAATAAGGATTATGCACTAAAATCTGCCTCGAATTTTATAGAGTACTTGAATCGTCAAATAGTTGTTACGTATCCAAAGATCGAAGCGAAGTTCATCCTCGGAAACCAGTTCTACAAAAGTGGTGAAATAGATGATGCAGTGAAACACTTCGAAGAGTTCCTTGAATGGACAGAAGAAGCGGTGCTGAAAAAAACAAAGATTAGTAAGGATCGCACAAAAGTAGATGGCAGCATATTTAAATTGCGCCAAAATATCGAAGCGCTTATTCCATTCTCCTATGATAAACAGGCTAAAGTTTATCTCGACCGTGTTAAGATATTGCGAAAAGATTTGAAAAAATATACCGGCACACTCAAAGTGCTCGAGAGCACAATGAAACGTCAAAAAGAAGACCAGGCAAGAGCCGCAAAAGAGCCGAAGAAAGACGGCGCTAAAGAAGAGCCAAAGAAAGACGGCGCAGATACTGCTAAGGTAGATATACCGAAAAAAGATAATGCTAAGGACGGTGACAAAGATGCGGATAAAGGTGACAAATCCAAAGAAGAGCCGAAAAAAGAAGAAGTGGTAGTAGACAAGGGATTTGAATTTGGTAAACTTCCGGAAGATTACAAACTTCATCCTTTCATCAATGCTGCACAAGATATCGACCTAATAGAGCTTACAGATGAAATACAAGTTTTCTTTATCGGAGACAAATTCTATGTGAAGAGTGATATTGATTTAATCATCGGCTTAAAGGGAATTGGTTTAACCATTGCGAATGTTGATGGTAAATTCACCTGGGCCCCAACAAAAGTTGCCTGTTATCGTAATGGCTATCTCATTGGAATTCAGGATAATGAAGGGAAAAGCTTTTCAAAAGGTGAAGAAGCGGATGCACCAATGGAGCTAAAAACGGAAATTTCCACAACTATTTCTGAAATGGAATATTTGTTTATCAAAACACGTGCAACAGTTCGGAAAGCACCCATTGAGACAGAGATTGCTGAAAATTTGGATAAGGGTCTAAAGATTCAAGATAAGGCTCTTGTTGGTCTATCAGCATTTGTCGGAAAGCATACGAAAAATAACTACCGTCCTTTGTGTCTATTCAAAATTGGTGAGATCTACTTACGGCGCGCGATTATTTTCAAAAACGAAAAAGAAAAACAAAGTGAAATGTTTAACGGTGCAGCAAAGCGTTTAGAAGAATTAATGAAAGATCATCCTGAGTCAAAAGAAGCGCTTAAGGCACCTTTCCAATTATTTAAAGCGTATAGCAAAACCGGTAAAAAAGATAAAGCATCCAAAAT
>JABSQK010000150.1 GCA_013215875.1 Lentisphaeria bacterium | reverse complement strand
TTTTCATTATTTGTATTTACACCCTTGCCAAGGTAGACATAATCAGATTTCGCCGCAGTAAAAGTTGCTTTCGGGTTGCTGGTATCCGTATGCGAAGGACAGACATATACTTTGCTGTCATTAAGTATTTGTTTATCGTTTAAAGTTTTCAAATCCGGCGGGTAATTTCCATTATTACCACCAGCATAAAAAAAGTCACAGGCCATGATTATTTGTTTCATATTTGCATAGCAAACCACAAGTTTTTTTTCTACATCCAAAGCTTTTTCTTTCCCAAGTTTTTTAATTAGTGATTGCAGCTTCCAGTAATTTTGAGGTGGATGACCATTTATAAATTTTAATGTTTTTATCGATCTTAGAACATCCACGTTTGTAACCGTGTCCGGCAAGCTAAGCCGGACCAACGGTACTCCTGACAATGCAGATATATTAGTGACTGCTGTGCCCTCTAACTCTAGGTAATTCAGTTTCATCCCTTTTAATGGAGAGATATCAATCACTTTAGTATCTTCCAGCCCAAGAGAAGTAATCGGTGTTCCTTTTAAAGGGCTTAAATCACTGACCGGGCAGCCATAGAGTTGCAGTGAGTGAAGGGATGAGTTCTTAAGCGCCGACAAATTTGAAATTTTACAACCGATCAACTTAAGCGTTTTAAGAGACGAAACAGTGCTCAGAGGGCTGATGTCAGTAATGTTTGTTTCAGACAAATCCAGGTGATCAAGTGGAAGGCCTTTCAAAGTATTGATAGTGACGACCTTTGATGAACGCAGCGTTAAATAGGTCAACGGCATCCCTTGTAGCGGACTTAAGTCTGTAATGCTGGTCTCGTCAAGATATAGTTGGTCTAAGGGCATTCCTTTCAATACCGATATATCACTAACTTTGCTTCTCATCAGATTCAGGTGTTTCAATTTTAACCCTTTCAAAGATGATATATCCTTTATTGTTGTCGCCTGTAAAGATAAATGTTGCAGTGGTGTATCCTTTAATGCTGAAAGATCTTCCAGGCCTTTAATCGTAAATAGTGTAAGTTCCACCTCGTCGTTAGAATTTTGGACTTTGAGCCGGGACCAGTCCTTCACTTTTGGGTTTTCTTTTTTCAACTGTTCTACAGCCGCTTTTACTTTTGCCAGATCCGCCAGTTTATCGGCATTGCAATTAATGTTAATTGCAATTAACACTATTAATTGCAAGGACAATTTTGATTTTTGATACATTCCGTTCTCACGTTTGTTTATGAAAATTGAATCGAATTACAGTTTCACCGAGAAACAGTTCCCCATTTGCACAAAGTGCTTAAATACCTGCTATCATTATGTCCGTCTCACTGACCTAAGTCAAGCCCGAACAATTCATAAATGCCTGAGTGCCATCATTGACCAAAGTAATTTTTAGTCTTAATTCAGGATTCATTAACTTTAACTACAATCGTCTCTTGTGCTTCGTGTGGAATGGTGATGGTTCCCTGTTCTGTAAGATCAGCTTTGGGGTGAGTTAAACAGCCATCACAATATCCTAATTCACATACGCCATCTGAATCAGCTGTAATCTGTGCCTCGTGCAAGATGCCATCGGTCCACGATAGATCCACGGTATATCCACCACGGGCGCGTAAGCCTGTGATGCTGCCCGTTTGCCAGGCAGGTAATAATGCCGGAAGAATATTGATATAACCCTCGTGACTTTGAAGCAGTGCTTCGGCCATTCCGGCAGTACCGCCAAAGTTACCGTCAATTTGAAACGGCGGATGAGTATCGAACAAATTGGTATGGGTGCAACGGCCGAGTAAGTCTTGCAGGTTGTCCTGTACGGCCTGCTTGTCACCTAAGCGCGCTTGTATGTTGATGAGCCATGCTCGGCTCCATCCTGTATGTCCGCTACCACCCGCAAGGCGTGCGGCAATTGTCTTGCGGAACGCTTCGACAAGCTCGGGTGTACTGCGCTCAGTCATGATCTTGCCGGGGTGGAATCCATAGGCGTGAGCAATATGGCGATGCCCTGGTTCGTCATCGACGTAATCCTCGATCCATTCTTGTAAACGTCCATCTCGTGGACTGATTTGTAAGGGCGGTAGTCGATCAAGTGCAGATTGTAACTCGGGTTTAAAATCGGTATCAACATCAAGAAGGTCGATGGTCTGTATGCAGTTATCAAACAGTTCCATAAGAATTTGAATATCCATGGTCGCAGCATAAGTAAACATCGCCTTGCCACCATCATTTGTTATAAAAACGTTTTCTGGTGAGTGCGATGGATTTGTTACAAGCTTTCCAGCAACAGGGCTGGATGCTGGCGCTTCGACAAGAAAGTCCAACATAAATTCTGCAGCACCTTTTAAGACCGGCCACTGCTGGCGTAAGAAATCAAGATCTTTTGTAAAGGCATAATGCTCCATAATATGCTGGCATAGCCAGGCAGCGCCCAAAGGCCATACGCCCCAGACACCGTCAGCAGGAGCCGTCATCCCAAATGGATCACCGAGATGGTGCATCGTCCAACCTTTAGCACCGTAAAAGTCCTTGGCCGTTTTTTCACCACTGCTTACGCAGGCTTCCATCCAGTCGAAGAGAGGCTGGTGGCATTCGCTTAGGTTACAAACTTCTGCGGGCCAATAGTTCATCTGTAAATTGATATTTGTATGAAAATCGCTGTTCCATGCACCATTGAGATGCTCATTCCAAATGCCCTGAAGGTTTGCCGGTAAATTGCCAGGACGGCTTGAAGACATGAGCAGATAACGGCCAAAGTGATAGTAGATGGCTGCCAAACCATTGTCCATTTCACCATCTTGCAGCCGGGCTAATCGTTCATCGGTTGGGAGCTCAGACAGATCCGTTTTCTCTTCGATCTTCAATTCATTGCGCAGGTATATGTGTTGATGATTTTTGATATGGCTCTGTTTTATTTCGTCATAGGATCTAGTCTCGATGGCACCTAAGGTATCTATACAACGCTGCTTTGCATCGGCGCTGAGATCATCGGGAGCAACATAGCTGGAGGCGCCTGCGATACGGATTTCAATCTCAGTAGCATTCGAAATCTTCAGGCAGTTGCCACGTGCTTCAATCGTCGCAGTATCGTTGGCGCGTACATCGGCTATACAGGCGAATGATACACCATCGCCAATACGCCCCTGGAGGATTATTCGATTGCCTTCTGCACTGTTACTTGTAATATTTTCTTCGCGATCAAATCGTAATAAGCAGTGATTGCCTGCTTCGGGGCAGCTAATGTGCATGACAATAATATCGTCTGCTGCACTGGCAAAGTGCTCACGGGTTTGACTGTCCTTATTCACCATACATGTGGTCGTGGCAATGGCGGTTTCCATATTGAGTTCACGCAAATAGGGAGGTAGCTTGCTAATGTCTTCAGACCAATAGCGTGGCATGTCTCCAAAACAGCTATTGCTATTACGAAAGTGAAGTTTCAAATCTGCGAGTGGTTGATAGGATTCAATCTCCATTGGTATGCCCATCATATGGGCATCGCCGAGGGTCTCTGCTGCTTCAGTATTTCCTTCAAATATCAGTTCACGAATCTTCGGCAGCGCCTCAAGTGCACCCGGGTTTCGTCGGTCCAGTTGTTTGCCGGCCCAGACGCTTTCTTCATTGAGTTGTAGGGTTTCATTATGGGTATTACCAAATATCATGGCGCCGAGACGGCCATTGCCGATAGCTAAGGCATCGGTCCATTCGAAAGCGGGTTTGTTATACCAAAGACGGTGCTGCGTCATCTAAATTCTCCTATTAATTGAACTGCCAGTCTATTCCAGCATTGGACTTAATCAAAAAATTAGTGAGAAAAAAACAACTATTTTTAATTCACATGTGAAGAAATTCAGACTGATTGTCAAACATGTTTTAGACAGTATATTTACCTGAACAAATAATTGGTCGTATTGAATGAGTGATGTCAGAGAAAGAGTTGGTGAAGAAGAATGGACCCTGCGAATAGAATTGGCTGCGGCTTACCAGGTCTTTGCCTTGTTGGGCTGGACCCATCTGATTCATACCCATATCACGGTAAAGTCCGGGGAGAATCAGTTTCTGATCAACCCGTTAGGCTTTCTCTGGGATGAAATAACTGCCAGCTCTCTAGTCACAGTTGATGGAGATGGGCAGATACTGGAACATGGATCGACTCAGAGTTCGATAAACCCGGCGGGTTTCAAAATTCATTCAGCCATCCATACCTCGGTCCGTGAGATGGAATGGGTGATGCACATTCATGTTGCGGACGTCATGGCAGTGGCCAGTCTGAAACAGGGCCTGATTCCCGGCTTATCCATATACTCCATGGACATTGGTGGTATTTCTTATCATGACTTTGAACATGCCACATCCGAAGACAGCGATGTCTGCGACCGAATGATCGCTGATCTTGGCCCGGTCAACAAGGTCTTACTTTTGCGCAACCATGGTGCGATTACTGTCGGCGATTCCGTGCATGAAACCTTTTATTTGACTTACCAACTCATTGAAGCATGTCGAGTACAGCTGTTGACTTTGTCTGCCACAGAAACAGATTCGGATTATAGCATTGTACCTGAAGCCATTGTTGAGGAAACCTATCGGATTGTTCAAGCCAAGTATACGGGTGAAGAATTCGGAAAACTCGAGTGGGAAGCCATCCGTCGAAAGATGGAATCTGAACAGGGCCTCACGTATCAGCAATGATTCTTTGAGTAGATAAAGGAAAGCAGAAGTTTAGTATTGAATGTAAGCATTAATTTTTAGTAAGGTTGCCCAAGGTGAAATATGGGTAAAAGTCTATATCAAATGAAATTAAATTTTTAATAAAAAGATTGGAGAAAAAATGTCAGCAACACTTCTTTTAGGTCCGGGTCCGTCAAATTGTCCGGCATCAGTTTTAGATGCCTTATCAAAAGATCTTGTCGGTCATCTCGACCCGCGTTTTATCAACACCATGGAGGCATGCAAAGAAAAACTTCGCAAAATTTTGCACACGAAAAATGCCGTGACCTTTCCAATTTCCGGCACTGGCTCAGCAGGAATGGAAGCCGTTCTGGTTAACATTCTTGAACCCGGCGATACGATTGTTGTTGGCGTGAATGGTGTCTTTGGTATGCGTATTGCCAATCTTGCGGAGCGCTATGGTGCCACGGCAATTCGTGTGGAAGAGGACTGGGGTAAGCCCATGCCTTATGCCGCTCTGGAAGCCGCGGTAACGGAACATAAACCAAAAATTCTTGCTGTTGTCAGTGGCGAAACATCCACTGGGGTTTATCAAAACATGGATGGCCTTGGCGATCTCGCCCATAATAATGGTGCACTGCTTTTAGCCGATTGTGTTACCAGTCTTGCTGGCATGCCGGTTCTGCTCGATGAATGGGGTGTAGACTTGATGTACAGTGGTACACAAAAATGTTTGAATTGCCCCCCGGGTTTATCGCCAGTTTCTTTCAGTCAGCGTGCGCTGGATGTTTTTCAAAACCGCAAAAGTCTGGTTCCAAGTTTCTATCTCGACCTGGGTGAAATCTTAAAATACATTGGTGATGGTCTTGCCAAGCGTGCCTATCATCACACTGCACCGGTTAGCATGGTGACGGCCCTAGATGCAGCCCTAGATATTGTTTTAGAGGAAGGTCTCGAGGCTCGTTGGGCCCGTCATAAGGATGCACAGAATTACTTATTTGAAAAACTTGCGCCATTGAATATCCATCCGTTTGTTGAAGAGGCAGATCGTTTATGGCCTTTGAGTACAGTGACAATTCCCGATGGGGTTGATGAAGCGGCGGTGCGTACTGCATTATTGAATGATGACAATATCGAACTTGGTGGTGGACTTGGACCACTCGCTGGTAAAGTCTGGCGTATCGGTCTGATGGGAGTGAATGCAGATCGTGCAGTTATTGATCGCTTTGTAGACTGCCTCAGTGCGAAATTATAATCGTTATCAACAGTAATTTGTGCTACATAATTTACCTTAGCAATTTAGCAGAATGATAGCTAGAAGTTCGGCATTGAAAGTAAATATCAATTTCTTAGTAAGGTAGCCCAGGTCGTAGGCCTAATGGCACTTCCTTAAGGATTTTTTATCCTTTTTCTTTTTAAAATAAAAATGCTCGTTACCTTGAGAAAAACCACTAACCCAAAAGAGTAACAAGCATGAGTGAATATACCCCTCTCCTTCC
>JABSQK010000015.1 GCA_013215875.1 Lentisphaeria bacterium | reverse complement strand
ATACCGTGTCCCTTGCTTGGCGAGCTGATCCAGGGCGGGTGTTTTGGCGTAAGGGTGTCCATAACAGGAAAGATCGCCATAGCCTAAATCATCAGCAAGGAAAAAGACTATATTTGGCCGATCAGTCGAATTGGCAACAAGTGTCCCGCGAATGCTTAATATGACTAAAATAAGTAAAAATCTAAAATGACGCATGTTTTTATGCCTTGAATAAATAGCTTGTAGTTGCAGTTTCGATATCAATTGGGTTGTTCTATATTTAAACTGTAAAATAGCGGTGATACTAAACTTTTCAAGAAATTAAATGATGCTCTTGAATCAAAATTTTAGAGGATATTTATTCAGTGCCAGCATGTTTAATAGTAGACATATTTGGGGTGCTTTATTGCTCAGATGAGTTTTGGGTAGCACGAGTCGAACCTTGGGTTTGAGCCCGCGAGCTTGAGAACAAAAGCACGGACTACACTACTCGTCTAAGATCTTCACTTTATTGAGATGGAACGAATGTTTTGCTTGCAGTCCCAGTTTTACATAACGTGCAGTTTTTGCAATTGGCAATTTGAATTCCCACTTCTTTTTTGCAGCTTCGGCTTGCCATATTTCTTTCCAGTCTTTCTCGTCATTTGATATCCATATGGTCAACGTTCCTGCGCGATGGGGTTCTTTCGGATGGTTAATGATCTGAAAACTGTTCATCTTCCGTTTCTCTCCCAGGTCAATGATAATCCATGGATTAGTCTCCATCTTTGTATGGAAACTAAAGCCTTTTGTCTCGGTAGGCGCATCATTGAGCAGACAGGGAGAAGATGAGCCGGAACTGATCGTGTACTTCGCGTTTTGAGAAATCCAGTTGGGCATTTCGGTAATTATGTCGCGTGTATCAGTACTCAGTTTCGACAAGGAGAAAGGCCGTTTGACGTCTATACCTGGCTCTAAAAAATAGGCCTTTTTGTCCGACTTATTGCTGTATTTCGCGAAAAAGAAAGCGGAATCAGTATCTAAATCTTTTGTCCATGTACGGAATCCCTGTTTCTGCCAGCTGCGGATCAGATCTTGATCTTCCTTTATCAAACTACTGAGTTTTATTTTAAGAATCTTCCTGCTTGATGTCTTGGAAAAAAGGAATTTTTCGCCATTGAAACCCAATAATTTTGCTTCTACTGGTTTCGCTTTTTTAGGTTTCCATTTGCGGTATAGAGTGGGAAGATCGGGCTTTTCAATCTTTGCAGAGTTCTCAGCCTTGGCAGTTTCATTGGGCTTTTCAACTTTAGCAATGTTAGGCCCAGCGGCATATTTTGATATTATGTTTACTGACCCCCCGTCAAGAAATACAAGCCTCTCTATCTTCTTGCTACCGTCCATGTAATAATAAAGCACCAACTCCATTTTTACCTTAGCGGCAGGCTGGGCTAATGTCTTTGCGTTCACGGGAAATTTGAGCTCTGTATTGCCATTTTTTAGTAAGGTACGAATTTTTACATCGACCTTTATATTCACGAGTTTTTTTCTACCTTTTTTCTTTTTTAATTTCATTTTCAAATTCGTCTCTCTCCACTTTGCGTAGAGAACTTCAATACCTTGTCCTTCTATGGGCTCACGTTTTGGCTTTACTGCTCCAGGTTTCGCCTTGGCTGCTGGTTTCGCCTTGGCTACTGGTTTCGCCTTGACTGCTTCAGGTATTTGCTTCTTTATCTTGCTCATGGTAACCTTTTGCATGACTGTAGGGTCCAGGGGAGATACAAAGAAAACCTTGTAATTTTCCTTGAACCCTTCTGCATGCAAGTAGGAAATTGTAATGTCTTTAGCGATCGTAATATGAGCTTGGAAAGCGATCTCTCTTATACCGGGTATCGCGAACTTTTCATCTTCATCCAGGAATAGTCCAATTGCATAAGACCTTTTCTTACTCAGGAGAATAAAAACAGTCTTTTCAGTTTTTTTCGAATAGGCTTTAACAGCCTCAACCAATTCTCCTACTTCAGTGTAAGTGGTTTTCAGGTTTGTTGTCAATTCATCAACAGTGGGCTTAAGTGCTTGTGTGTCTTTTGGCTCAGGTTCCACGAATTGGGGCTGTTCAGGGTCTGTGTCCTGCTGTTCATGGTCTGTGTCCTGCTGCTCAGGGTCTGTGTCCCGGGGCTGATTCGGCGACAATGGGGCAGTTACTTGCTGCGGCTGTTTGACACTGGTAATCCAGAAGAGACCACCCAGCAGCAATAGCACCACGATGGTGCTAACAAACTTTAATGCTTTACCGGTTTTATAGGTTTTCTGTGTTAAGGCGAAATCGGCGAAATCGCGTGTGGATGATGTCTGCTTCTTAATCTTTATCTTGACTGTGCGCTTGGTGGAAGATGTCTGGCGGGGTGTGAACTTCTTTATTGGCTGCATATCGGTTAACAATGCAGCGGGTTCTTTGCTTGCTGACTCTTCGTGGATTGTCAGGAAGAAAGGTTTTATGGGAATCTTTGTAGCAGCCAGGGCAGTTCCATAGGCATCATAGTCAAAATCAATACGGCGAAAATGGACTGTATTCTGCTGCTGATCGTAAATCACATAACTGGCCCGCTTATCACCATCACGCGGATCACCAACGGACCCGACATTCACCAGGTAGCGCATGTCTGGAGCAATATTAAAATCAGCTGTAGCCTGGGGGACCATCACGCCCTCTTGCATGGCATATACGCTTGGCAGGTGGGTATGGCCGACAAACGTCAGGCGTTCTGTACAGGACATAATACTTTCGAGGGCCAATTCCGGCGTATCGATATAGCCGAATCGTTCAGGGTTGGCCGCTTCTGCATGGACACAGAGAAAGTCCTCGTCCGACATGGACATGGGCATCACGGAAAAAAACTTCGCTACATCATCATTGAGCTGTTCACAAGTCCAATCGATAACCACACGAGCTTCATCGTTGAAGAGATCCGGGTCGAGCCGGCCGCCAACAACAGCATCGTGATTACCCAGCACGAAATTTGAACAGTGCTTATAGGCACTCTCCAGCACACGGCTTGGTTCCGGGCCATATCCAATGACGTCCCCAAGACATAGTACAGTGTCCACACCAATTTTTTCCATATCTGCCAAGATGGCCTCCCATGCCTGGCGATTGGCGTGAATATCAGATACAATTGCGTATCGCATAACTCGTCCTAATTTTTTCCCATATTTCTGAAGAACGGGTAAATAGAGCACCCGCACATTCCTTATTATAGCACTTTATTACTATTTTCAACGAGATCTGACTGTTATCCTAATATTAAACCCCGCTTAAATACAGTACACCTATTCGCCTAACTCTAAACTCTCAGAGCAGGATAAATCAGCCAAAATATGTTACTAATATACACCCCGGATTTCTGCTTTAATTTCCGTTGCATACAAGTCGCTCAATTCCGTATGAATAGACGTACCCAATGGTGATATATTAGAAACCGCAGCATTACTTTCTACTTGATATAGCTTCGTTACCCCGGTGATAATTGTAGACACTGCTTCATGATCGAGAATCCAGCGCAAGGCAAATTGAGCCATAGAGAGATTTTCAGGTACCATGGGTCGAATCTTTTCCACCAATTCAATACCACGATCGAATTTGACTCCGGAGAAGGTTTCTCCCACACTGAAAAAATCCCCGTCTTTATTAAAGTTGCGGTGATCCGATTCGACAAAAGTCGTATCTTTGGAATATTTCCCCGCCAGAATCCCACTGGCCAGAGGCAAGCGAACAATGATGCCGACATTTTTTTCTATGGCCAGATCAAAAATTTCCGTACTTGGGTTTTGCCTGAAGATATTGAAAATGATTTGCAGGCTGGTCAAATCGACATGCCCCATGCAAATTTTCGCTTCATCCATGGTTTCTACACTGGCACCAAAATGTTTGATCAATCCCTCCGTTTTTAAAATCCGCAGACAGTCAAAAATTTCGCCATCTCTCAGTACGTCTGTAGGCACACAGTGCAGCTGGAGAAGATCGATTGAATCAACTCCAAGGTTTTTGAGGGAGTCCTCAACATGCTCGCGCATGAGTTCGAGTGAATATGTGTCCGGATAAACGTCATCTCTGCGGCCAAACTTGGTGGCAATGAAAAGTTCCTTGTCCGTGGTCTTTAAGAATTTTCCGATCACCCTTTCACTGATTCCTGCCCCATAGACATCCGCAGTATCGATGAAGGTGATGCCCCGATCCACAGCATCCTGAAGAATACTGAGTGCAGTTTCTTCACTCACATCACCAAAACCCCCGCCCAACTGCCAGGTCCCTAATCCGATTTCAGAAGCCTGAAAGCCCGTGTTGCCAAATAATCGCGTTTGCATTTCATTCCTTTGGTCTTTTATTAAAATTATACAGTATCAGGAAAATCCATTCTTACAAAAGCAATTTCCTGGAATTTGCTCGCTTCAATAGCCTCAAATCTATGAAAACGTTGAAAACAATTAATTACAAAGCAGCCGATGAATTCTGGAAAGAATACGATAAGACAGGCGAGATTACAGATGGCCCTTTCAATTAGTGTGGCATCTGGAACAATACCAAAAATGAGTTAGGGTAGCTTAACGTGGGACCACAAAGTTGTGTAAAAAATCGAAAATTGATCGTCAATTTTGGAGGATAAATGAAGAATTTAACTATATCACTTTTTCTTTTACTAATAACTCAATATTGTTTTGCAAATGTTACTACACCATTTGACCAGGCAATGTTGTCGGCTGATAAAATAATTCTTGCTAAAGTTATTAGTAAAACAAAAGCAACTGTAAACGTTGAAATTGTAGAGCTTTTTAAGGGAACACATGATAAAAAGACAATTGTTGTGAAGATGGACAAACAGGTATACTATCTAAAATCCCTTATTATAGATGAACTATGCTACATGCTTCTCAATAAGAATAATGCTATGTACGCCACTAATTATGCCTGTGGCGAGCATAGCCTACTGATTCTGAAAGATAATAAGTTAACACAGGGTACCTACAGATTCCGGTTTGGAAAACAATCAACTATGAATAAGATCTCCAGCAATATAAGAGACGTAATGAAAGAGATGAGCAGAATCGAAATTGCAATTATGCAGATTCGAAAAGATAATCCCAAGGCAGTGATCAAAGAAATGAGGCCATCGAGACATTTAAATTTATCAAGAACTGCTATTTCTGATATCAGTGCACTAAAAGGAATTCCTTTAACTCATCTTGGATTGACTGATACACAGGTGAACAATATCAGTGTCCTTAATGGGATGCCTTTATCGTCCCTTGGATTTTCTAATACTAAAGTGGATGATATCAGTTCTCTTAAGCGGATGCCTATGGCTTATCTTTATTTTAGTGGAACTAAAGTAACTGATATTAGTGCATTGAAAGGGATGCCATTAAGGACCTTATATCTACCAATAACAGCTACGAAAATTGAGTTTCTCAAATCAGTGAAGACGTTGACATGGATTAACAGCATGTCATCTGCCAAATTTTGGGCTTCTTATGGCAAGACAGGAATAATTCCAATAGTACTTACCGATTAAGACTCTACAACTTAACTTATTCGCTGGGTTCTTCTTCTACAGCGGCTTGATAGTAAATGGGTGTATCGATGTGTAATTCATCGATGTCGTAAAATTCGCGCTTGTCTTCGTTGAAGATATGTACGAGCACATCTCGCAGATCGAGCAGGACCCAGCCTGATTCTGCAGTACCTTCTGTTGATTTAGGTAGAAGGCTATGATCCTTCTTTAATGATCGTGAGAGGTTATTGAGGATGGCCCGGGTTTGAACAAAAGTGCGCCCTGTGCAAAAGAGATAGAAGTCTGCCATGACAGAAATGCCGCGTACATCATAGACCACAAGGTCTATCGCCAGGCTATTCTCGCAGGATTCGATACAATAGTCTACAAGTTTTTCGCCTTCTATTTGTGATGTACTCATTTTTCTTCCTGATATAAATTATTCTTTATTATATAGTCATAGACCAAAGGATCTAATCCATTCGCTTGCTGACCCGATTTGATCTGCAGACGTATCTGACTGGAACTTATTTCGAGTTCCTCTGCAGATAGTATAGAGCTGAGCAATTTATCAGCAATCTCTGAATTGTAATTCTTTTTAAATTCCTCAGAAATGGCATATCCCGGTCGCTTAAAGAAAATGAATTTATGGTCGCTGCAAAGTTCATCACTTTTAACCCATTTATGTAGATCCAATAGACTATCGACCCCCATGATTATATGTAAATCATCGACTTTTTCAGCAAAATATCTGGCTGTATTTATGGTGTATGACACCCCATCCTGCTTAAGTTCATAATCACTGTATGAAAATGCACTGTTGCCCTGTATGGCAATCTGCAGCATGGCCAAGCGGTCTTCTCTGGCGCTGATCAGCTCAGGATTTTTGTGTGGCGGGTACTTGGCGGGTATAAAGATGATCTGCTCAACAAGGCCACTTTGCAAAATTTGCTCAGCAAGATTTATATGGCCCAGATGAATCGGGTCGAACGTGCCGCCAAATAGTCCTGTTTTTTTCATTGCTTACTCAATTTTTGCTTTAAATAAAAAAAGCCAAATCGGGGCGAAGCTGCTCGTCCAGTCGAAATGGCTATCCGTCTATCTAAGACTGCTTTAGGTACTTGCCCAGAGCATTCCGCGACGTTGAATCTCTTTTGCCTCGCTTACATCAAAATCTGATGCAACATGGCCTAGGGATGAATAAAATACACGGCCTTCGCCCCACATCTTTTTGTAGACCACAGGCATGACACAACCGTTTACCCAGGGTGCCTGCTCAGAACCAACAAATGTGGTGCTAGCCAAAACTTCCACATGTGGATCCACATGCAAATAGTATTGCTCAGAATGCATATCGAAATCGCTTAAGCCATCAACAATCGGATCATCCGATGTGATATTTACTGTGTAGTCTTTGATGTTATCGGGATGTGATACCCAGTTTGCGCCAGTCATAAACTGATAGTTTGTATTGTTGCGAAATGCATCGCACATACCACCATGAAAACCAGCGAGACCTACACCACTGCTTACTGCAGCCATGAGTCCAGATTCCTGTTCGCCACTAATTTCGCCCATTGTCCAGATTGGTACAATCAAGTTCGCGTTATTCATTGTGTCCGCGTCGGCAAATACATCCATTGTTTCGTGAACTTCTACGTCGTAGCCTTCCTTCTCAAGAACCGTCTTGAAGACTGCAGCGCACTGTGTAGGCTCATGCCCATCCCAGCCGCCGGCGGTAATAATTGCTTTTTTAGCCATGGTATTTTATTTCCTTTATAATTTTATTTTGCCCCGCATAATTTTTATGCGGAGCGTACATTTATATTTAGTCGTCGCTAAATGCTGCATCGAATGCAACATTCGATGATTTGAAATCGAGCTTCTTGGTAAATTCGCAAGATTCAGTAGCACCGTGTTCACGGTCCATACGACCATCTTCCCATTCAATGGATAGTGGTCCCTGGTAATTGATATCATTTAATGCAACGATAATTTCTTCGAAGTTGATATCGCCACGGCCAACAGAACGGAAGTCCCAGTAGCGCCGTGCATCACCAAAATCTGTGTGTCCACCGAATACGCCAACTTCACCATTGCCATGTCCCCACCATGCATCTTTCATATGCACATGAAAGATACGGTCGGCAAACTTACGGATAAATTTCACGTAGTCTACACCCTGGTAACCAAGATGACTTGGGTCGTAATTAAACCCAAAGGCAGGATGGTTGTTGACTGCTTCTAAAGCGCGCTCTGCCGAAGTAATATCAAAGGCAATTTCAGTTGGATGTACTTCCAAACCAAACTTAATACCGAGACTCTGGTATTCGTCGAGGATTGGAATCCAGCGCTTGGCAAAGTCTTCAAAACCTTTTTCGTAGTCTTCCTGAGTCGTTGGCGGGAATGCATATAGCATGTGCCAAACACTGCTGCCGGTAAAACCATTAACAACATCCACACCGAGGCGTTTTGCTGCACGGGCAGTTTCAATCATCGCTTCTGCGGCACGTTGACGTACGCCTTCTGGGTCACCATCGCCATAAATTTCCGGAGATAGGATTGCTGCATGACGACTGTCGATGTTGTCACAAACCGCTTGTCCGACGAGATGGTTGGAAATCGCAAATACTTTAAGATCATGCTTATCGAGCATTTCACGTTTTGCTGCACAATAGTCATCATCTGCTTTTTCGACTTCGAAGTGGTCGCCCCAACAGGCAAGCTCGACACCGTCGTAACCAAATGATTTTGCTTTTTCAAACATTGTTTCAGAGGGAAGATCTGCCCACTGTCCGGTAAATAATGTAACTGGTCTAGCCATGATTTATTCCTTTTTTTAGTCTTCTAGTTTTGTCCATGCGGCGTTATTCTTTGCGGATTCTACACAAGCATCGATAAATGCCATACCGCGAACACCATCATCAATTGTTGGGAAATCCAAATCTATTTCATTTGGTTCTTCACCATTGAGGCGTTTGCGCAGGGTATTTGCATAGTTGCGATACAATACGGCAAATGCTTCGAGATAGCCTTCCGGATGTCCGGCAGGAATACGACATGCTGCTGCTGCTGCTGGACTTAAACGGTCTGCATAGTTTCCACCGGGGCGAATGACTTCGCGATAGCGGTCGGCATAAGCACGGATGAGGGTGTTTGGATCATCCTGGCGCCAATAGAGCCCGCCTGTTTCACCATGTACACGAATGGCCAGGCCATTTTCTTCATCCACAGAAATCTGTGATGCATAAAGGATTCCCTTTGCACCGCTTTTATAACGCACGAGGCAATTGCCATCGTCTTCAAGTACACGGCCATCAACGAATGATGTGAATTCACAAGCGAGTTCATCAATCTCTTCACCGGTAATGTATTCGGCAAGGTTTTCAGCATGTGTACCAATATCACCCATACAGCAGCTTGATCCTGCTCGGGCCGGATCTGTGCGCCATGCAGCCTGTTTTTGGTCATCTGCTTCGAGGTTTGTTGCCAGCCAGCCTTGTGGATACTCTACGACTATTTTACGAACTTTGCCGATGCCCCCGCTAGCGACGATGTGACGGGCTTCTTTTACTAATGGATATCCCGTGTAGTTATGCGTAAGTCCATAAAGTAAGCCACTGCTGTTTACCAGTTCGCGCAAGTCACGTGCTTCAGCGCTATTAAAGGTGGCGGGCTTATCGCTCATTACATTGATACCTGCTTCCAGGGCTGCTTTTGCAACCGGGAAATGCATATGGTTTGGCGTGGCGATACAAACGAAATCCATGCCGTCTTCGCGGGCTTTTTCTGCATCGAACATTTCCTGATAGCTGCCATAGGAGCGATCTTCATCAACGTACCAGTCTTTTCCGGAATCTTTTGACTTCTGGGGGTCTGAGCTAAATGCGCCGCATACCAGTTCGATTTCATTATCGATTGCAGCAGCCATTCTGTGCACAGTGCCTATAAATGCCCCGCGGCCACCACCGACCATGCCCATTCTTATTTTCCTACTCATTACGATCTCCTCTTAATGATCAAATTATTAAATGTGTATACCAAAGGCATATACACTCGCATAACTAGGCCATCTGTCAAAAATAATAGTCAAAAAGAGTAAAGTTTTTTTTATGCTGCCGATAATAGTAAGTTGAACAATGA
Organism: Lentisphaeria bacterium; assembly: GCA_013215875.1. Lineage (GTDB taxonomy): Bacteria > Verrucomicrobiota > Lentisphaeria > JABSQK01 > JABSQK01 > JABSQK01. The sequence goes on along the minus strand of JABSQK010000015.1, from coordinate 679 downwards.
ACAGAGTTTTTGATTGGTCGAACATCATTGGCGAATCTCTGCTAAGAGATTCTCATGTTCATCCTCCGTTCCACACAGTTTTGTTCGACCAATTTTGAGAGAGGAGTTTGCCCAGTCTCCTCTCTCTTTTTTTGTTTAAAATAGCTGCGACACGCCATGGTGCTGAAGAGGATGGACTAATAGCCCCCGGGCGCGATCCCAGCGACTGCCGACCTAATGGCCCCCGAGCCGAGGCTATGTAAAAAACACATAGAACTTTCCAGATAGTGCCAGAATGCAATAAGCACGCTATGTAGTGAGCCCATTGTTGGGCGTTCGCAGCTTTGACAGCGAAGAATCGCTTAACTACATTGAACAAACGTCCTTTTTTCACACACTCTGGAGCTGGGCGCGATCCCAGCGACTGCCGAATTTGGGGTTTAAAAGTAGGGTAGCCCAGGTCGCAGGCCTGGGGTTCATGTAATAATTCCAATAGAGCTCTGAAAGAGCGATGTAATTTACTGCGCTACTCTGTAGCTTAGATTCTTAAATGTAGGGCACCCAGGCCTGCGACCTAATGGCACTTCCTTAAGGAGTAATATATCCATTTCTGTGAATACAGAAAGTGTCACCTTTGACTCTCATTTTCTCTCGTGGCTTGATCATAAATGGAAACTTTTGAACTCGCCTTTTCTGGCAC
>JABSQK010000149.1 GCA_013215875.1 Lentisphaeria bacterium | reverse complement strand
GGTGGTAATGTAGCAGAAAATGCCGGGGGTATTCGCTGCTTCAAATATGGCGTAACCGCCAACTACGTACTCGGTGTGGAGTGTATTATGACCGATGGCACGATTCGCCAGTTCGGCGGGCCGGCAGGCGGCCGCGGCGTATCGAACACATTGGACTGGCGTGCATTGATGCCAGGCTCCGAAGGCATGATTGCAGTATTTACAAAAATTTGGATGCGTATCAAGCCATTGCCTGAAAAGGTTTGGACCTTTCTTGGTTCATATAAAAACCTCGAAGATGCCACTGCCTGCATCACCGACCTGGTTCAATCTCCTGCCATGCCGGTTGCCCTGGAATTTATTGACAATCATGTGGTACAGCTTGTGGAAAATTCTAAAATGGCCTGTGGTCTCGATAAAGATTCCTGGGTAATCCTTACTGAAGTGGATGGACCTGAGCAACTTGTTGATCATGCTGCAGATACCATTGAAGAAATTATGAATCGCCACAATCCCATTAAGGTAGAAAAAACCGACGATGAGACGGAAAAGCTCAAACTCTGGAAAGCCCGCAAAGTCGCTGGCGGTCTTATGGGCCAGATCAGCCCCGACTTGATGATCCAAGATGCGGTCATTCCCCGTCAATTCCTTAAGGACATATTGCATTTCTTATATGATGAAGGAGAAAAGCGCGACATTCATGTGCTGAATGTATTCCATGCCGGCGATGGCAACCTACACCCCAACTTTTTGTTTGACCGAAAAATCGAAGGCGATCTGGAACGTGTAAAAGATCTCGGCTCGGCACTCATGGAAAAAGTAATTGCCTATGGAGGAACGCTTTCGGGTGAACACGGCATCGGCAATGATAAACGTGATTACATCCCAAAAATATTTTCCGTGCGTGAAGTTTCTGCACAAAGCGCAATTAGCGAGATTTTTAACCCCACCCATCAACTCAACCCTGAAAAGGTTTTTCCCTATCGCAGTTTTGTTGGTTGCTGTGCAGCGGAAAAGCAAAATACATGAATACGTTTGAACCATACTACGATCCCTTGGATATGACCACCTGCGTGACTGCGACAAGCACGCTTGCAGAGATCAATGCCAAGGCAAGTAAAGATAAGCTCTATTACCCATTGGTACTCAATCCTGCTGAAAGTATCGATGCGCAAATAAGAGCGATACAGTACTGTCCTGAATCCTACCGCTATGGATCCCTGTCTGATAATATTCTGGGAATGACAATTCGTGTAAATGACAATGAATTTCGTATTGGCAGTAGAGTCGTAAAAAATGCCACAGGCTACGATCTCAATCGCTTTATAGCCTCGAAAGTACCCAATTTCGTCTCAATTAAAAATGTCATCTTGCGTCTCCGTCCTCAGTTTGATAAAATCGAATCTCGAAAGATTCGCGGGACAAAAGAGGCCCTCATACGAATCATCAAAGAGCTTAACCGCAGCAGCTGGTCACATGTAATAAACGCACTCACTCTGCATATCACAACTGAGTCAAACGTATTATATATGTCCTTTTCCTGTGAAGAACGAAGTATCGAACTCTACGATGAGATGATTATAGAACTTGCAGGCGATTGTGAAATCAGTTCAGATGAACTGAAACACAGTCTAAGTTTGTCTGATTCAAGCAAAATTAAAGCGACAATTTCAGAATCAATAAAACAGGCATTTGAACTAACTGAAAAATTTGCAGGTGAAGCACTCTGTTTTCCCGGCAATGGCTACCTCTTACACCAGGCAGATGCTTCGGATGAATTAAAAAGCTACTTAAATAGTCTCAACACGGATCTTGCATCGATGAGCGGGCATGTTGATTCATCGATGATCGTGCACCAAGAAAGTGAATGGGAAATAGAAATGCGTGAAAAATTGGAACAGCATTGGATGGATCTCGTATGAACATCAAAGAGCTCATGGATAAAGAAGTCGATAAACTTGAGAACTGCATCCACTGTGGACTCTGTCTCGACCATTGTCCGACCTATCGCATCAGTAGCGATGAGAACAATTCACCGCGTGGCCGTTTAGCCACCTGGCGGGCAATTTCTGAGGGGCGGATCGAGCACAATGAAAGCACCGATTTCTATCTTAGCGAATGCCTCGGTTGCATGGCTTGCGAAAGTGCCTGCCCGGCAAACGTTCCCTATGAAGAAATTCTTCTTGAAGTAAAAGAACAGCGGGTAACAGATGGCATCCCGGTAAATTCACAAGTAAAACTTGTAGCAAAAATGGTTCAGAATAAAAGCCTCTTCCAATTTTTCAATGCACCTGTGCGCCTTATGCGCAAGCTCAATATAAACCCATCGAAATTTCTTGTTCCCGGCAATCCGCCCATGCAATCAACTTATGCCTATGCCAAGGAACTCATGGAAAAATACAAACCAAGCGGACCAAAAGTTGCCGTCCTTACTGGCTGCCTGATGGATGGGGTATACCGTGAAATAAACTTTGCCACATTACGCGTATTAGTTATAAACAATATACAGATCATCGTTCCCGAATCGCAGCAATGTTGTGGTGCTGTTATCGAGCATAATGGACTGCAAGGGAAAAAAGACCTCGACCTAAAAAACCAAGGGGCCTTTGATTCACTCGATATCGACTGTGTTATCAGTAATTCTGCAGGCTGTGGTTTATCCCTTGCACATGGCATAAAAACAGAGGTTAAAGACTTGATGAGCTATCTGGCAGAAATCGGTATTAAAGAAGGAGCTGCACTGGATGATACAGACCATGTATATATTGACATTCCCTGTCACCTTTGTCACGGTCAAGGAATTAAATCGTTTGCCAAAGAAGTTTTAGACAGTTTCAAAACGCCATGGTCTATGGCCCCACTGGCAGATGAATGCTGTGGCGCAGGTGGGACCTACAATATTACCAAAGAAGAAAATTCCCGCATCATATTAGAACGCAAATCTGCTTTCCTTAATGAGTCTGAACATAAAAATATCACGCTTGCAACATCGAATCATATTTGCATGCAGCAATGGCAGTCAGGAATGAAACTGGGAATTATAAAAAAGAAAATTACTGTTAAGCATTTGATTCAGCTTATCGATGAATCGTATCAACTAGCCAATGTATACGTTTAGGAGCTAAAGCTCCAGTTTTGAATGATGAGTGTTTAGTGTTGAATGATTTAAGATTCTTAACTGCTATTTTGAATGATGAGTGTTTAGTGTTGAATGATTTAAGGTTCTTAACGTAAGCGGTGATTGTAGCACAGTCTTTACGTCCTGATTTTTTTGATCCTATTTTGTTCGTCTACAAAATGGAGGACAAGAAAATGGATCATGAAAAAGAGAAGTACTGGTGTAAATTAATCGAGCATCAAAAAACAAG
>JABSQK010000148.1 GCA_013215875.1 Lentisphaeria bacterium | reverse complement strand
ATGCCAAATCATTATATTGAGTAAAGATAATGATGCGTTCACCGGCATGTGTTTTTAACAGTCCTTCAATCGCCAACATCTTCTGGCGGCACGAAGTAGAAATCTTTTTCTGTGTCATGTATGCTTTCATCGCTTCCTTGCCATCCGGCATACGGGCACATTGCTGGATAAACCGGTTCCAGCTTTGCGGCCCGGTAAATCGAATGTTATATTTCGATAAAAAGGCTCGGTAAATTTCGCGATTCAAATCATATGTCTCTTGCTCATCTTCCTCCAGCTCCACTTCAATACGCACCACTTCATAAGCAGATAATGTGTCTGTAGAAAATTCCTTTATATCACGCCGATATACCTCTGGCCCAAGTAAATCAAAAATCACTTCTTCCATACCATCGTCACGCTCAGGCGTGGCTGACAATCCCATTCGAAATGGCGCGATGGACATTTCGGCCAATGTACGATTTACCGCGCCGGGCAAATGATGGCACTCATCGCAAATCAAAAATCCAAAACGATTGCCAATATATTCCATCATGATTACCGCAGAATCATAAGTACTCACGGTAATGTCTTGTACGTCACGAGAACCGCCACCCAGCATACCAATCGGCTGCTGAAACATTTTTTCCAGCATCGATGCCCATTGCTGCATCAGGTCAATCGTCGGCAAGACAACCAGTGCTGGCCGTTTTGTCCTGGCGATAGCAGCAGCCCCGACTATCGATTTACCCACGCCAGTTGGCAAAACAATCACACCCTGCTTACCACCTTCTTCCCATTTTCCCAGTGCTTCATTTTGGTAATCACGCAGCTCAAGAGTGGAATCCATTGTTATATCAATCGGCTTGTAATCCGGACATAGATCCTCAAACTCACTATTGTTTTCACGAAGAATCATCACAATCGACCGGTAATGATCCGCCCTTGCACGCCAGACATTGATACGGTCGTCCCATTTCAGGTAAGTATTAAGTGCGTCTATATCCTGGCTTTCGCAGTCTATAATTAATGAGCCCGATTTAAATGAAAGCTTATACACCTAAAACACCACTGACAAGGATCAACAGCAGTGCAGTTGTCATCCCCATATAGCTAATTATTTGCGAGGTCATCGAGAGCAATAGAAAACGATTTGGCATGCCCAACTTCTTGAGCGATTTTTGCAGCCAGCGAATATTCATAAAATGATAAATATTGTATACAGACCAATATAAGTAAAAGATGAATGTTTTTTTGTTATTCGTGCTTATCAAATAATAAATATAAAAAGCGAATAATAAAACGAATGGCAGTAGAAACCACAGGGTATATTTTTTGCGTATCGATTTCCAGTTAATTGATTGGTTCTCGCTCAAACTGGTAGAACCAAAAATATAAATATATTGACTTACTGCAAACGACGAGACGATAAAAAATAAGGCTGCAAATATCACTTTAGAAATGAATCCCGTTCTTGCTTGCTTAATTTACGATAAATTCCAGTTTCTAATTTACCCAGCTCGATATCCCCAATTCGTATACGCAAGAGCCGTTTTAATGGCAGCTTTAAAGCACGACAAATACGCCGAAGCTCACGATTTTTTCCCTCACTCAAAATGACTTCGACTACGCATTGGGTTTTCGTTTGGCGGACAATCTTCGCTGAATCGACTTTTAATAACTCGTCTTCATCGCGTATTCCAGATTTCATCTTATCCAAATTCGCTTGTCCAAGCTGGCCCTTAATGGTGAGCAAATAAGTTTTACGAACCTCATAACGCGGATGACTTATGCGGTTTGCCCAGTCACCATCATTGGTAAAAAAGATTAATCCTTCACTTTCCCTGTCCAGACGACCAACAGAAAATAAACGGGCTTTTGTTTTTATTAGATCGACAGCAAGTTTCTCAGCATACTGGTCTTCGGAACTGCATACATAACCAGACGGTTTATGCAAAAGGTAATATTCATAGGAATCGAGGCTCAATGTTTTACCGGCATATTCCACTTTGTCTTTCTGCACATCTATTTTCATGGAGATCTGCTCACAGGGTTGCCCGTTGACAAGCACCAATCCCTGTTCAATCAGTGTCGAACATTTGCGTCGGGAGGCTATTCCGCAATGGGCCATATAGCGTGCCAAATTCATCTTTTCTTCAGACATCAGTTATTCCTTAGTACACGAAACTAGTTTCAGGCTCGAATGAATAAGCCAGTTCAAAATTCACTATTGAACTTATAACCTTATGTCTCATATTCAATTGCAAGCACCATCAAGCATGCTAAAGTCGAAAAAATACAAAATGGAGCAAGCGATTGACGACAATATATATGTTTCCCGGGCAGGGATCACAGAAAAAAGGCATGGGAGCCGATTTATTTGATAAATATCCCGATATCTGCGCACAGGCAGATGACATACTTGGCTATTCTATAAAGGAACTGTGCCTGGAAGATCCCAACGATAAACTTGGCAGTACGGATTATACCCAACCTGCGCTATACACTGTAAATGCCCTGAGCTTCTTAAATGAAAAAGAGGAAAACGGCCAGGCAGACATTGCCATTGGACATAGCCTTGGCGAATACAATGCACTATTTGCAGCAGCGGCATACGACTTTTCCACCGGCCTGAAACTGGTACAAAAGCGCGGTGAGTTAATGAGCAAAGCAAAAGGCGGTGGCATGGCAGCAATTGTTGGGCTCGATATCGATTCCATAAAAAAGTCACTCGCTGAGAATCAGCTCGATTCCATTGATATAGCCAATTATAATTCACCCGGACAAACAGTCATTACCGGTGCAAAAGAGGATATCGAAGCAGCTCAAGATAAATTCGAAGAAGCCAGAATGGTTGTCGTGCTCAAAGTCAGTGGTGCATTTCATTCGCGTCACATGAAGGATGCCGCAGATGAATTTGCCGATTTTATTATGGATATGAAATTTAACGACCTGGAAATTCCTGTTATTGCAAATTGCACAGCACAAGCATATGCAAATGACAACATCGCTGAAAACCTCGTGAAGCAAATTCATAATTCGGTTTACTGGGTCGATACCATAATGAATATCTTGGCAGAAGATGCAGAAGCAGAATTTAAGGAACTGGGTCCGGGTAAAGTATTGGCTGGTCTTCTCAGACAAATAAAATAAGTACAGGTCATTTATGAATCATAAGCAACTCAAAGAAATGCTTGAAGAGACATTCGAAGATATGCGGCTTTCAAGCGCTGAAAAAATTGCCGTTCGCAAGGTTCTTGAAAGTTCCGATTTAAACGACCAGGACCTTAACTTCCTGCGCAATCTCGCCTTTGATATCGGCAGAGACCACATTCGCAGCACAGAAGGCCGCGATACTTTAAAGTGGATAGAAAATATCCTGAAGGTCAGCGATCAATTCCGCAGCTCAATCGAGCATTCCCATAATAAAGTTGTTTTTGCTCCCGGTACTGATTGCCTGAAAGAAATACAGGCATTGTTCAGAAGCAGTCGTAGCAGTATCGATATATGTGTGTTTACGATTACTGACAATCGCATTAGCGAGTTGATAGAAGATGCCCATGATAGAAAACTTAAAGTTCGCATCATTACAGATAACGATAAATTATATGATCGCGGCAGTGACATTATTGAACTCAGCAAAAAAATTCCAGTGGTCGTCGATAATAGCCCGGAACACATGCACCATAAGTTTGCTATATTTGATAAAGAATACCTACTTAATGGGAGCTATAACTGGACACGAACTGCCGCCTCCATAAACTATGAAAACATTGTCGTTAGCGATAACAAAAAAGTTCTTAAAACATTTCAAGCTGAATTCAATCGGCTCTGGAAAATCCTTCCAAAATTCAAATAGCTTCTACTCCACTGTTCTTAAAATGACACCTTGCAGACCCAGTGTCATTGAATTAGGTTATGCCT
>JABSQK010000147.1 GCA_013215875.1 Lentisphaeria bacterium | reverse complement strand
TGGTTTACTTGCCAATGATAGTGATCCAGATGATACACTCACTGTGAAAGCATCCAGTGTCGGAACATTCGCAGATGACTACGGTACATTCACCATCACCTCTTCCGGCGCCTGGTCCTATAGTCTGGATGATAATAATGCAACGGTCGATGCACTCACCGGCACGGCGGATACGCTCACCGAAACATTTGCTTATGTCATCACGGATGGTAGCGGTGGAAAAGATACCGCCAATATTATCATTACCATTGCGGGTACAGATGATCCGCCAGTGGCTGTCGATGATACCGCCGGGATTACTGAGCTGGCAGATAATACTGCAATAAATTCTATTTCAATGACAACAGCTACCGGCTTATTAGCCAATGATAGTGATCCTGATGATACTCTCACCGTCACCAGTACAGGGACATTTACAGGCGATTATGGAACCCTCTTTGTAAATGCAGACGGCTCCTACTCATACCGTCTAATTAATACCAATACACTGGTAAATGCACTGAATACGGGTGAAACCTTAACAGATGCATTCGCCTATACCATTACTGACGGCGCTACAACAGATGTGGCCAATGTCACCATCATCATCAATGGAGTAAACGACTCACCGACTGCTGTCGATGATACGGCGACAGTAACTGAACTGGTTGATAGCATCGCAAGCAATTCTATTTCCATGACGACAGCTACTGGGCTCTTGGCCAATGATATCGATCCCGAAGATAATCTCTCGGTAACCAGCACGGGTACATTTACTGGCGATTATGGAACCCTCAGCGTAAATAGTGACGGCTCTTACTCCTACAGTCTAGATAATACAAATACACTGGTGAACGCACTCGATGCCGGTGAGAACTTAAGTGATACATTTACATACACCATAACTGACGGGGCAATTTCTGATACGGCTCAGGTAAAAATTATTATCAACGGTGTCAATGATTCACCTGTGGCTGTTGGAGATAGCAGCAGTGTTACTGAACTTAAGGATACCACAACTGGCAATACCGCCACCGGTACTGCCACATTGATAGCCAATGATTCGGATCCGGAAGGCGATGCCATGACAGTCACCACTACTGGTACAATGACCGGCACATACGGGGACTTGAGCATCGACGGCGCTGGTAACTATTCATACAGTCTGGATAATTCAAATTCCACAGTCAATGCGCTGGATACGGGCGATGCGGTCACCGAAACATTTACCTATGTGCTCAGCGACGGCAATGGCAATACGGACTCAGCAACTATCACCATAACTATTAACGGCGCCGATGATGATATTGTTTCAATTACCGATCCCTCAGATGAAAATATTGCGCCAATATCTACCTCTGTCATACCTGTTGGTCCAACAAATGCTCTGAGCCATAGTCAACTTGCATCAAATAGATTTTGGTTTTTTAATGACTCCATGCAGCTAAACCCCGACCTGATCTTTTTTGAAGATGATACTGAGAATCTACATTTCTTCTCAACGGATCCTGGCAGTGAAGTTGCCGATTTTGATGACGGTATTTATTGGCCAACAGAAGATACGATAAATCGTTTGCTCGAAGAAGAGTTCTTAAATGATGATGAAGATGACGACGAAGAAGATGACGACGAAGAAGATGACCAAACGTATTTTCAGAATGACACTGAAAAACATGTGGAATCAGATTTAATGAAAAGATTCCCTGTAATTGTAAAAGTGCTTGCCTTCTTGAACATGTTTATTTAAACTGATTATTTTTCTTGTGAGTCCAATTCAGCACTTTTCTTCGCACCCTTGAAAATAAGATAATCCCTGATTTCAATCCTTTCCTTAATATCTTTTTCGAAAGGAGATATTAATCTCGGTTTCTTAATCACTTCACCTACTTGTGGTGGTGGCGCTGGAGGTATAGGTGGTATGAAAAATGTATCTAATACTGTTTGACCTCTTTCATTTTTAGCATTGATTTTGATGCCTGCCTCAAGTAATAACTTAACAATATCTAGCTGGTCGTTATTTGAATTTTGAATGAAAGGTGGTGTAGCTCTCTGCAACAGAGTCATGCTATGTGGATCAATATCATTTATATTAGCGCCATTTTCGAGCAAGAGTGCGACTATCTCTGGTTTTCCCATTACGGCCAATTGCAATGGACGACTACCCCATTTCGATTTTGCATTCACATCTGCTCCTCTTTTTATCAAACGTTTTGCCAATTCCATGTGGGTTGCTCCCTCCAGAAAAACAGCGATATGTAGAAGGGTTCGCTCATATTCATCCTTTGAATTTACATCGAAGAACCATGATTTACTTATTTCATTTGCTTTATTTAAAATTATAATATGCCCTTGAGCAGGTGTATATGTTGTTGTGTAAGGTCTATTTACCATGAACATTCTTTGTACCATTAATTTCTGAAATTCACTAGAAATATGTCGTCTATAAAGGGCTCCTGAAATCAATGCACAGCTGATAAAGACAGCAAGTGTAATGAAGTAATTCTTTACCGCAAATCGAAATAGTCGATACAGTCGATCTGCCTGACGGACCATAAAGCTGCTTTTCTCTATTTCACTCATACTGAAAGATACCCTTTAATTGATTGTTCCGTAAAACAGGTGAAAAATATCCAAAGTGATTTGAGCTTACAAAGAGGCTTTGCACTCGTTAAGAATTATCCAGATTTAAAAGGTGAAAGCGGTCGCCCTCTTTACTTTCCAGTTGTCGCTTTGCCCGTTATTCTTTCTCTTTGGGTGCTGGTGACAATTCATTGATCTCATGCATTGCGAGCAGAGAAATGAGCCAGGCCAGGGTTGATTCTGCACCTTGGTTGATGCTTGCACCACCCGGATGTAAACCATCGCGACAGCCGCCTGTGCGAAAATTGCAGAGGGGTATATTTAAGTCATTATTACCAAGGAACCAATCGAGGCAACGCCGTGCTTCTGTCACCCAGATGTCATCGCGTGTGGAACGGTATGCTTCACAACAGGCGAGTATAAGACACATGGGTTCGATGGGTTGCTGGTCGAAGGTGGAATGTTTACCGTCTCGTGTCATCCAATCTTCATTGCCGATAATGCTTAGGTGTCCTTGGGCGGACTTCTGCTTATCGAGCAACCAGCGCAAGGCTTTGATTCCCATCTCATGCATGTCCATCTTGGGAATCCACTGGCCCGAGAGCATTAAGGCGAGTGGCAGGATACCATTGGCATAGGTAACACTATCCTCCATCCAAGGCCAATCATCGTTGGCGTTTTCCTTAAACTGTTTGTACAGTTTTTCTGCCAGGGAATTTCGTATGCGGCGTATATCACTATCGCCAGCATAGATTTCAAGATAGGCATGGATCCCAATCAGCGAAAATGCAATCGCTCGGGGGGATTTGAAACTTTCCACTTTTTCTATGGCACCGGTGAACATGCGTGCACTCGTTTCTCCAATACTTGGAACGGGTGCATATTTTACTGCAACGCCAAGTGCCCACACAGCGCGGCTGTGTGAATCTTCACTGCCCTCATCCTCCAGCCAGGTCCGGTGAAAACTCATGAAATTCCGATAGCGACGAGTCTCAGTATTAAAGGCATATTGGATGAAGGAGAGATAGGTATGAATCATTGAGAGTAATGAATCATCTTTTTCCTGTTTGTATTGGAGGCAGGTAACAATAAGTGCGCGGGCATTGTCATCCAGGCAGTAGCCGTGATGGCGGTTTGGCGTGGTGGAAAAAGCATGCTGCAATATACCTGTATCATCGGTTAAAATTTTTAAGTGTTGAAGTTTTGTTACTGGCAGTTCTTCAAGAACATCCACTGTGTCCAAACTACGGGGTTTTGGTTTGCACGCTTGTTCAGCAATGACTGATTCTCCGAGAGCTATATAGTCGGCAGCGACTTTAGACCAAACCATAGAACGACAAAATTGATACGCTTTTTTGCGCATGGTATTGCGTTTGCCATCATCATTTAATAACATATTTATCGCGTTGGAAAAACTCTCTGTATCCTCAAAGTCCACCAACTCACCCCGCCCGTCGGCGAGCAGTTCTTCGGCATACCAATACGGTGTGGAAACAACTGCTTTTCCAGATCCCAGCGCGTAGGCCAGGGTTCCCGAAGTGATTTGTGCCATATTGGGATAGGGCGTACAATAAATATCTGCAGCGCTCAAATATTGTACAAGCACTTCCATACTCACAAAACGATTGTGAAACAAAATGTTCTTTTCGACGCCTAAGCGCTTCGCACGTTGAACTAAAGACCTCCGGTAGCTCTCACCACTATCGCGGATAATATGAGGATGAGTTGCGCCCAGAATAAGGTAGACTGCATCCGGGTGCTGCTCGACGATCGCCGGCATGGCATCGATCATTTTCTCCAATCCCTTGCTGGGGCCAATTAATCCGAAAGTAAGAATAAGCTTTTGGTTTTCCACACCAAAACTATCCTTGTGAAAGGAAGGATCACTAAAAGGAATATCAGGAATACCATGGGGAATAAAACTCACTTTATCTTCGGAAATCCCATAGACCTCTTTGAGAATTTTGACGGCCTTATGGCTCATTACGACGAGATAATCTGATAATTCCGCAAGAGCAATAAGCACCTCGCGCTGACCCTTACTTGGTTCTGTAAGGACCGTGTGCAAGGTCGTTAAAACTGGCATGTTTAGACGGCGTAACAAATGAATAAGGTAGTTGCCATCCTCACCGCCATAGATGCCGTATTCATGTTGAACAATGGCCAGATCGTAGCCGATAATATTGATAAATTCAGAAGCGACCACATAATCATTGCGAATGTTTTCATTTATTTGAAAGCGCACACAATCTGGATATTGATAGCTTTCGGGTGTTTCATCAATCGCCACGACTTCGGCATATGCTCCCGGTTTTAGACTCTCTGTAATCGAATTGCATAGTTCGTAGGTAAATGTTGCAATACCGCAACGGCGAGGGAAAAAATCGCTTATAAAAACGACTCTATTTATACTGCTTGCCATTATCTACTCCTGTGAATTTTATTTCGTCTGCATGACCAAACGGTCGAGCAAGTCATCTATATTAACTGTTACAAATCCTGTAATGCGGTCTGACATGGCATAGGGAATGATGAGGGTTTCACCATGAATCATTATGCCGCAGGTATAGACGACATTTGGCACATAACCTTCCCGGTCCTCCCCTTCACTTTCGATAATAGGCTCGTCCAGATAGGCAATAACAATGCTTGGATCCTCAAGGTCCAAGAGCATGGCACCTATGGCATATTGTCTGCAAGCGCCAACGCCATGAGTCATTAACAACCAGCCTCTTGCTGTTTCTACTGGCGACCCGCAGTTGCCGATTTTGATAAGGTCCCAGGCAAAGCCGGGTGTCTGCAATGGCTCGTATTTATTCCAGAAATGGATGTTATCCGAGCTCATGATAAATAGGTTTTCACTATCGACACGGCCAATCATAAAGTACTTTCCGCCAATCTTTCGAGGGAATAATGCCATTCCCTTATTGCTTACTCCATCTCCGTTGAGTGTGCTGATGCGAAAACTCTTAAAGTCCCTGGTCATCATCAATTGCGGCAATACGGTCACCCCATTGTAGGCGGTGTATGTAGCAAAGTAACTTACTTTTCCATCATCAGTAAATTCGACAAAGCGTGCGTCTTCTATACCATTATTTTCGTTTTCTGAATATGGGAATAAAACGCGCGATGAGACCTCACTTTGATCAGAAAATGATGCCTGATAATTTGACAATGCCAGCCATTTAATTGCATCCGTTTCTGTTGTATGAACAGTCGATGGGTTACTGACCCCGTAATACCAAATGCAGTTCTCCAGATCCCTGTAGTTAAAGCGCGCATTGAGGCTGTTTAAACTCGCCTGATAAATGGCTGGATTCAAATTCATTTCAGCAAGCTTAAGTAAAAAAGTATGTTTATCATATTCCGGATTTTGATTTATTTCCGGTAGTTTTAAATGCTCTGAAATCGGGTCCATTTCTATTGTGCCATCGGCACTTGATATGCCCGAACGGAAAACGATCGATGAAATATGTCCCTCGCCGACTGCTCGAAGACTGAGAATAAAGCGCAAGGCGCCATCCGCCACACCTGTTTGATCCCGAGATGGAACAATCGAGGGATTAAACAAGGCTGCTGCTTCAACAGAATATTCTTTGGAAAAGTAGGCCCCCATTAATTTTTTCTGGTTTGGGCTCATCGCCTTTATCTTTTCAGAATCGGCTATGCCGGCGTGTTCAATAGCAATTTGATAATGTTGCATAAAGACCGTTTCAATATCGGCATGGCGCTGCTCATAACGACTCTTTACTTTTTTGTAAACGACCTCGGCATTTGATAGAGCAAGAATACGCTCACAAATACCGCGTACATTTTCGGAATTTCCAGGAAGAAAGCTCTGCAATATTACCCGCGATATATCCGGATAAAAACGCTGTTCTTCTATTTTAAGACTGGCAATATTTTTCATAAAAAACTTATAGTTCATTTTTGTAATCTTGCTCGCTGCCATCATCAGAAGCGGTATAATTCAATAACTGTTCTGCCGGACCCAAGTCATGTATCCCAAAACGATTTTTGGATGTCGCAAAGATAACGCTGTACTGCTGGGTAATCTCTGCCTTGACAAGGCATTGAAAAAAGTGAATCGTATCGCCATGGCTGAACCATATGGAATGAAAGCCCGGCTCTTTTTCAAAAAAATCAAGCTCATGTGTAACACCACCATATCGTACGACCACGACCTGCAAACCTTGGTCCGCATAATGCTTTCCAAGCAACTCCAGATAGCCTTTTGACGCACCATACACACTGTTGGGATAAAGCGGACGATCAATCCCAATCAGGGCATTTTTCAGGGTTTCAGCGGATGCCTGCTTATTCAAGATGGAGCGATACGGTTCCTTCTGCCAATCCCAATAGCCACCCACTGCATGAATGGAACTCGCCATGATCACACTGGGTTTTGAGTCCGCTTTCATTGCCGCGCGGTATACATTTTCGGCCATTTTGATATCGTCTGTGTGATCTTTGGAAAAAGCCAGGTGAATGATCATATCGTGAGTCGAACATAAGTCGTCCAGTGTTTGTGAGTCGATTCTGAGATCCAGTGCTATGCAATCCACAAAAGCTGTATCGTCAAGGTCGACAAGGGTTAATTCGCAGCTTTCCTTAAGGGCTTTTATAGCGAACCCTGCTATAAGTCCGGAAGCACCCGTGATTAGAATTTTCCTGGGATCCGTCATGAATCTCCTAGAGCTATATACACATCTATCATCTTAAACATCAAAAAAGTCCCTGAATTAATAAATAAAAATCTCTGAATTAATAAGGAGATAGCTCACGAATATTTTCACTCAATATTCCAAGCTGCTTGTTTTTAGCATTACACGAAGCTTTCCAGTACATCGCCTCAATCTATCATGCTTTCCGGTAATTTAAACGGACTCAAGTCAATTCAAAAATAACGGGTATTTCATGAGTTCCAACGAAAATGTAGATTACGATATTTTATGGTTTGCATATGAGAGTAGACGATTTTTTTGCTTTCTTCACGGTTAGTTATAGGAATTCCTATTTCAATAAAACGACAATGTGAGATTGACGCAGGAAATGAGTGCTTTATAGTTAGGCACTTATAGCCAATAACTTAAACCAATATAAGGACGAATTATTATGGCACACGAAGTCGCACCCCTACCCTATGCGCTTGACGCATTAGAGCCGCATATCGATGCTCGCACAATGGAAATTCATCACGGTAAACATCACGCAGCATACTGCGGAAAACTAAATGCAGCAGTGGAAGGTACTGAACACGAAAGTACATGTCCTGTTGAATTAATTAAGAATCTTGCCAGTCTTCCTGCAGATATTCAGGGCGCTGTTCGCAATAATGGCGGTGGCTATATCAACCATACGCTTTTTTGGGAAGTCATGGGCCCGGATGCCGGCGGTGAACCTTCGGGTGCTCTGGCCGATGCAATCTCCGCAAGCTGTGGAAGTTTTGCTGAATTCCAAACTGAATTTGCTAATGCTGCAGCTACACGTTTTGGCAGTGGCTGGGCATGGTTGGTTGTAAAGGCTGACGGTTCCGTTGCTGTTACCAGCACCGCAAACCAGGATAGCCCATATACCGATGGATCTACACCCATTCTGGGTCTTGATGTATGGGAACATGCCTATTACCTGAATTACCAGAATCGTCGCCCGGACTATGTAAGCGCATTCTGGAATGTAGTAAACTGGGATGCCGTAGCAGAAAAATTCTCTGCAGCTAAATAACAGTTTCTATCGCAATTTTGAAGGCTCCTCATGTTTTTCATGGGGAGCCTTTTTTCTTGATTCATGCATCACATGACTTATAGTCTTTTTCTATGAAATATGTAATACTACTTATGCTATCCCTGCAGGTATTTGCGGCTGATTTGCGCATCTGGGAAATCGACTCAAAGCGGGTGGAAGCTCAATTCTGGAATATGGAAAAAGGCCGAGTTGAATTCCGTTTAGCCAATTCCACAAAAATAAAAAGCTGCAGTCTAAAAGATCTCAGCAATGAAGATGTCTTTTATCTTGTCAAACATCACTTAAATAAAAAGGCCGCATTTCAGCTGGCGGGTCAGCGCTATGTGCTTGATAAGGATGGTCGGATCATTCTAAGGGGCAAGACGTCCATCAAGGTCATCGGTACAGTCACGGATGTAATCACTGAGAATTTGTTAGTCGTAAAAACGACCAAGCGTAGTTATGCGGTGTCGAATGCGATGGTTTATAAAAAGGATCAGGCATTTTCATCTTATTGTAAATTAATCAATAATGAGAAGATCGAATTTAATGGCATGAGCATGAATCAAATCCAGGAATTAAACTTTCTTAAACGGAAAGCTTTTGATAAACAACTGGGAGAAAATCCCTTGCGACTAGGTGCTATATTCACAGGTAGTACCAAAGCCTATCGTCAGTGGAAAAAGAAAGAGGATTTTTCTGAGAAACGTTTATCCAAAGAGGAAAAAATTACAGACACGGTGAAAAAACGTGAGAAAGCCAGGCAGGATAAAATAGAGGATCGGGCAGAGGCTAAGAATGAAACACGTATTGCCAAACTTGAATCAAAGCTCGATGATTTAAAGTTTCAAGAAACAAAACTTAAAAATCAATATGACTCTCTCTCACGGAAAAAGAGAAAGAAGCGATCTCAGATAAAAGACAAAATTTCCGCTGTAAAGAAACAGATAAAGGGCGTTAAGTCACAAATCGCTGAACTTAAAGATTAAAATCCTGTGGGTAATCTGTGGTAATCCCATCAAGAAATGAGAGCTCATCCAGTCTTTGAGCATCGTTCATTGTCCAGGTATAGATGATTTTACTTTCTTTTTTCAGGCCCGCAGCAATGTCCTTCATCTCGTCCAAAGTATTCACATCGATATTAAAATCGAGCCCGTCAAAATCAGATAGGGCAAATTTTTCTAAAACTGTTTTATCCATTTTTTCAACGATCCACATCACCGGTATTTCTACAAACTGCTTCTTTATCTTAAGCAGGAGTTCATAGTCAAAGGATATGATTATTAGTTTCGCGGGAAAGATTTGTGCAAGTTTTTTTAACGGCTCAATAATTTCATCACCGCATTTTATTTCAAGCAGTAGTTGCTTGTCATCTGGCATAAGATTAAATATCGTTTCAAGCAGAGCCATGCGGCACCCTGACCACTCGCTTCCTTTCCAGCTGCCTATATCGAGCTCGTGTAAATCGGCATAAGTCGTTGTCGGTACTTCCAGGTTTTCTGTCGATATGCGATCGGTACAGGTATCGTGAGTAACAACGATTTGTTTATCGGCAGTGAGTCGTACATCTATTTCAATTCCATCGGCATTGCAGTCGAGGGCAAGTTTTACGGACTCGACGGTATTTTCAGGTGCGAGTGATGAACAGCCGCGATGTGCAATGATCAGTGGTTTCAACTTGAGAGCAGGTCCCGGTCTTCTAGAAGTTTACCTGTTTCGGCATAACGACAGTTTGCTGCAGAAATTTGAAAGGCGAATGCCCGACGCACTTTTTTTGTTTTATTTTCCTTGCTGTGGTGCAACATTTCTCGGTGAATGATGATTGCATCACCGGCTTTCATCTCTTTGCAGGCCATGGGGTTTTCCGGGTCGGCCGCACGCCGATGTCCATCGCCCTCTGACAAATTTTCCTGTCGACCGAGTAGGTGCGATTTTGGCGAAATCCATAATCCGGCATTTTCTGTCGTTATGGTATCAAGCGCGACAAATGCATTGAGCATATGCCCGAGGATATGGGTATACATATTATCCTGGTGCCATTGCAGGCCTTTACCACCGGGGATTACAACAACATACATGCCCAGCCATAAACGAACTGGACCGCCCAGCACTTGTTCGAAGATGTTTACCATATAGGGTGTTTTCAGGCATGTCTGCCCATCTTCGGCAAATGGTAATGACGTCCATTCTTTTGATTTTACTTTTGAAACTTCATCATCGTAGGCAGTATTCAGGGCATGGACTGTTTCTGGAGAAATAAGTTGCTCGGCATAAAAATAACCATCCCTGTAGAAGCTTTCAATGTGGGCTTCAGTAAGGCAGAAAGCACCATCCGGTAAATTCATTTACCCACGCTTCATTGTCATTGCAGAGAGTTCTTTGATTTCTATGATAAACCACTTGTCATCTTTTTTTTGCAAGGTGAATTTAA
Source organism: Lentisphaeria bacterium (assembly GCA_013215875.1). Taxonomy (GTDB): domain Bacteria; phylum Verrucomicrobiota; class Lentisphaeria; order JABSQK01; family JABSQK01; genus JABSQK01. Next base: position 23,980 of record JABSQK010000147.1, on the reverse strand, counting down.
TTTTAATTATATTGTTACGCACCCCTGTAGCGGATCTTTCAACGAAATGAAATTCACGGCCGCAAACATAGTGTTCATCCTTTTTGCGCATACCGTAATCTTTAATCTTGTAGATATTCGTCTCCGTCTTTTCATTCCTTTCCACAAATTTTAAAAATGATTTCCCTTTAAGTTTTTTCCCGGATTTTTTAATGTAGGCAGCCTCCTTAAGAATATATTTTTGGCTGCGTGTAAATTTTCCTTCTTTCAGGCTTTCTGTAAATTCATCGATCAGATTTGATACAGCGACTGTATCCTTGGCCCTCTCTTTTCCTGCTTTGAAGAAGGAGAAAAGGTCTTCACGAACTTTATCATTCTCCATTAAAAAGAAAGTTGCACCACCACCAACAATAAGTACAACGAAAATAATACTGACGATTTTGAACCTCTTCTTGGATCTGCGATTTTTATCCGGATCGTATCCCTGATTTACTATATTGTCGGTGACCATAATTTCTTCCTTGGGTTTATATCCGGTTTAACGTAGCGTGAATAAGTCATAAAACAATCTACTGCAAATATGTGTTGCACCAATATAGACACACTAAAATTATTAACGCTGGTGGAAAACAATGCGCCATGACCTAAAAATCAATGCTTGATAAAATACGCTCTTTTACTTACTCATGTCAAAATAAGCATGCTTTAAGGCTGAAAAGCATTTTTTGCCTGGCCAAATACCGTCTTTTTTAATGCTGTTGTTTATCCGGAGGAACTAATCCATGGCAATTTCACCTGCTTCAAGCATCATTGCCAGTATTATATTCTTATTCCATTGCCCATTCACAGCTGTATTTTGGCTCAATTTAAGGCTAAAACCACAAATCTCAAATTGAGATAATTATTTGAACTTAATTGTTTCATTGGACTAATGCAGTATAGTAGTACGCTGTATAATTATACAAGCAAAAGACTATGCTGAAGATAAAAATTTTACTCTATTTTATGCTGATGTCGTTCGTTTTTGCAGATTCATATTATGAAACTCTGACTTTAACAGCTACTGGCAGCAAATTACGCTGCATCATACTTGATGACCGAGGCGGGTTCTATACCATTGCTACTGCAAAAGAAGTAAAACGTATCTCGAAACACAACGTGAATAGATCCAGCCAATATTCCTCTGAAGTGCGGAATTTAAACGCTCAATTGCACGTCTTCAATAATTGGATTCGCAAGAAAGACTATTACAACATAAAAACGGATATCCCCAAACTTAGAAAACATCTCAACAACTATTTAAAATTTGTGAAACTCAAAGAATTGATGGGTGGGGATACCGCTAAAGCCATTGAACTCGCGAAAAAATATTACAGTGACCAAGTCGACGCCATAGAACCTTCCGTAGTTGTATTAAAGCTGATTGACAAGGTTGAAGAGATTTCCAAGATGAGAAATAAAAAATCCCTGGCTTTTTTAAAACTCAGCTCACAGGCAATCAATGATTTTCATAAAGTAAAAAACATGACTGCTCCTATCGCAAAGAAGCGTGCCCGTGCTCTAAAGGCAATTAACCGGGAATTCACTAATGTCTCACTTTTTATACAGAAAAACAGTATACAGCTTTTCAAGCGAGGTAAAGGCACTGAAATTGTGCAATTACTTTCCATGCTAAAATCTCATTCCACAAAAGACTATTCATTTGAAATGAGTCAGGAAAACGTAATTCTTGATGCTCTTAAGGTCTCTAAACTGCATGCAGAGACCTTACCTGTATTGGCACGGAACAGCCTGGTCTACAATGAAAAAGATGGCGTGCAATCTTACTCTAAAATCTTTAAGGGGAAATATAATCTTTCGGAAAATCACAGTACAATTTTAGCAAAACTGAAAGATAAGCTTTTTGGTAAAAACATCGTGCAATTAACTAAAAAAATTAATACGGATTTAGCGGGTTTAGAGACACTGCGTAAATCATCGATTATGCTTCAAGGAAAGCTGAATAAATATCACGACCAGTACTTAAGTGCAAACCGGGAAATGACTAAGAAAAATTATTCTGGAGCATCAAAAATATACGTGGCTATTTTAAAAGGGTTTTCTGAAATAAAGGTGAAAAATCGCCCATTAGTTGATCACTTAAATTTCAAAATAGTGATGGGCGAACTGAACCAGCTGGAAACAAAAGTAAATGCCCAAAAGAATGTAAATCTTGCCCAGGCCCGCAAAATATATTCTGAGATGGATCAATTTTTCAGAAAGAATAAACAACATCTTCGCGGCAAAAGCGGGACAATCATGCGGGTAAAAAATAAAGGCATACAGCTAAAAAATTATATTAATTTTTTTGATAAAATCAGCCTACTGCAGGAAAATGAAAATTCTGATGCTTTGGAGAAATGGCTGCGCTATGGCAAGTTGGAAGAACAATTTTCCAAATATGGAGATTCCATACACCCCTCTGCAACCGCACAATGGCAGAGTATCCTGCTCAAGGAAAAAGGAATTCTGCTGCCTCATGTTTTAAAAAATATTCAAAAGAAGCTCAGTACTAAAAAGCTTGTTCTCGATAGCGAATTTAACCAGGACCTAATTCTCTCCATGGTTGAATATTTAAAAAAGAAAAAGGCCTTTCTGAGCGCTGATAAGTTTATTCAAAATGTTACAATCATTCGCGATAAGGATACATCTGACCCATTCACAAAAAAGCTTATTCTGCTGCGCCTTAAAGTGGGAAAAGAGCTTGTTAAAAATAATAGAATGGCGGATGCAATAAAAATCTTTACTGATATAAAAGAAAATTACAAAGAGTTTTCAACGATGATCAGCATCAACGATGAGCTCGTATCCGTTATCCTTGACCAGGTTTCCACAAAGCTGAAAGGTTCTGATTTTAATGGGGTGATAATGGACTATGAGACTCTCTGTTCTGATTTTCCTGGCCATGCAAAAAAGCATGATGTTTTCAATAAGTTGTTGGCGCTCAGAAAAGAAAAGGAGCCACGTTTTGCGGATCAAACAACCTGGCTTGAACAGCTCGATAAATATGCCGTTCTCTACCAAAAAAGAATTAAACATTGCACAGCGGTAAAAGAACAAAAAGTCCTGATCGTTCAGAAATTTTTAAGCATATGGGATGATACAGGCCGTGCAGATGAAGCAGTCATTTATTTTCTGGCAATCGATAAAACTGTGCCTGACTTTGTTTTGCACTCAGAACTGGCAAAAGATATTATCATTAGTTTTCAAAAGCGCTTAAATAAATTGTATCTGGACAAAGAGCACCTGGCAGTTCCAAACACAACAATAAGAGCCCTCGATAAGTTAAATATCAGAAAATTTGATACTCACATCAAACAATACAAAGTGGATGAGCGAATTGTCAGTTTCAAATTAAGGCAGGCTGAAAATTTTCTAAAAATCAATCAATTAAGCAAGGCCTTTATGATTTATGACAGCCTGGAGAGTCAGTTCCCTAAACTTGCTCAGGAAAATAAAGTCTCAAAGATAAAAAAGGAATGGCAATTTAAATTAAAGCTTGAGCGCTTTAAAGAACCACTTGGTATCGATAGTAATGTCGATGAAAGCCGCGGATTAATTTATAACCAGGTTCTTCGCAATGCGGACTGGGGTGCATTTTTCATTTGGATTTTGTTTTGGATTACTTATTTTTTCAGAACCATTCGAAACGGCATGCGCTTTGGCCACTTAAAATACAGCATGATTCACTTCTGCGTCGTATTCTTTTGCTTTAGCTTTTTCATGTTTTTACTTATTAGTGTCGGTAAGGTCTCTCACAGTATTGCAGTATTATTTTCATTAGTTATACCCTCCCTTTCATTCAATATTGTCGGTATGGCGACGATGGCTTTCTTTCCACTTATATATTTCAGACGCAAACTATTCCTTGGAAAAATATTAAACCGCATGGGTCCCTTGGGAAACCTCGCGCCATTTATCACACGCGACCTCGACCAATTGGAAGAAGATTTGCCCTTGCTACATGATATACATTTATTCAATATTGAACGGGCAATCCGCCACTCTGAGACCAACGCTGCAAAAGGTATAGACGAATTTCAAAAAATCTTGATTAAGCTGGAAAAAAATGTCCGTCGTCAAAAGAGTGACGTTATTAACGAACATATAAATAACTGTATTTATAATCTGGCTTATCTCTATCACGAAGAGGGCCAGCTTGAAGCTTGTGAAAAAGAACTCAAACACCTCATTGAAATGAATCCCCGCGATGTCCCATCACACGAATTATTAGGGTCTATTTATTTTGAGCGCAATGACTATGAGAGTGCTATCCCGCATTTTAAGAGCTGTCTTGCCGGGGGTGGGAATAATGATTTGCTCTGGTATAATCTTGGCTTTTGCTTATTTGAACTAGGCAAGTTTCAACCTGCAGCGAAATGCTTTGAAGCCGTAGAATCACGGAATCGAAATACATTATTCCATGGTGCAAGGTCCTTTGCAAAATCAGGTATGCAAAGCAAATCTGTGGAATGGTACCAGATGTTAATCAAGCAGAATCCACTTGATGGAGAATGCATTTACTACCTCGCATCAACATTTGCAGATCAAAAAGAATACAAGAAAGCCTTTAAGGTCATTGGATTAATTAAACCCGATAATCCATTTTATGCAAATTCGCTCGCATTACAGGGAAATATTTTCTATGTGCAAGGACAGATTTCAGATGCAAACGCTCATTATGCAGAAGCACTGCAACGCAATAATGACCTTGTATCTGCTCTCATGGGCTATGGACAGCTGCTTCTCGAAACCGAGAAACTTCAAGAAGCGGAAATTATTTTCCGTCGCATACTTGAGCTCGATTCAAGCAATCTTGGGGCTCATTATTTTTTGGGTGTTCTGCTTAAATCAAGCGATGAAGACCGCTCGCTTGAGCTTCTTGAAAAAGCAGTGGAAAGTGACAGCTTTGTGCGTAATGCATCCCGCAATATTGGCGAAATATATTTCTTTAAAAATGACTATGATTCCGCTCTAAAATATTTTGATATAGCTGAAAGCAAAGGCGAGAAGTCGCCATGGTTTCTGTATCTCGCTGCCTATGCAAATGCAGTACAACACAGGCTGAGCCGCTGTGAACAACTTCTATTAAAGATATTCGGGCACCATGTCGAAGACAAGAAGTGGCAGGACCATGCCATAGAAGCAATGTATTCTATCGCATACAAACTGTTCAATCAAGAAGATTATAATATGGCAGTGCAATGTTTTGAATACATCAAGGAAAGAGGTGTCGATTCGGAAGCCTTAAATAAGATTCTCGAAGAAGCAAGATTTCGCATGGTCATACAAATGATCTCTCGAAACGATTATGAAGGCGCGCTAAACCTCATTTCTGAATTGCAGTTAACAACAACGAATCAAAATCGTAATAGCTGCTACCAGTTTTATCTTGCATTATGTTACATGTACAATAAAAATTTAACTGATGCTGCTGAAATATTCAAAGCGTTGCTCGAAAAAGAACCTACTAATTCCCGTTATGTTTATCATCTCTTATGTTCGGAGCTCCTGCAGTCAAATATAGAGCGGGCCAATGAACTCGAACAGCAATTAAAGACCCTCGATTGCGACGATTATATCGCCACCTCAAACCAGCTTGTAGAGGCCTATTTATTGGCGCTGGATTCGAAAAATACTGAAGCCGAACAGGTCCTTTCAGCGATTCAGACAGAGAATGACTATATCAAACAAAAAATATTGTCTGCTCAAGCATATTACCTCTGCAAAATAAATGATACAACACGTCTGCAATTTCTTTTGCACTCCATGGATGATAAGACGAAGAGTTATTCATCCTACCTGCAAGCTCTGGCTTGCCTTGAGGGAGGACACCTCGATGCCGCAGTTATCAATCTTCAGCCGCATGCTGAAAAAACCAAACTCAACCAAAAGCTGTTTTATATTTTATCTGCAGATTTATCCAGGCAGGCACTGGTGGCAGGCAATACCAAGCGGGCAATCGAAGTTCTGCAGCAGGTTAAAAATCCCACCGGGCCCATCTCCAGTGCTCTTGAATCACTTAAAATTTCATCTCTCCTTGATAAGCTTGATAGCATAGAAGTTGTACGAGAAACAATCGATGTACTGGCTGAAAGCATTCAGAATGTCTCGGATAAATTAATGAAGCACAATCTGCAAAATAATTTAGGTCTTTTGCTTTTGCGGCTGGCCATCCTAACGGAAGAATCGGAGACGAAAGAAAATGTTGCAGATGTTTGGGACAATGTATTAAATTTCTGGGAATCTTATGTTTTCTCAAACCGTGAATACTGGAACATGTGTTTGGAACGTATTTCTGATGCAGACGAGTTCAGACCTCTGCCATTAAAAGAAATCGATGGCTTAAACAAAAAATTCCGTAAAGATTATCTGCTGAATCTCTTTATCGGCCATCTCGTCTTGTATATCGAGCAGGGTTCTGCAGCGGATATGCAACGCCATTTTGACTATATTGCAAAGCTTGGTGAGCTTGATAATAACCTCGGTGCATATGTCGGTATGGCAGATAGTGCGGTAAAAGAAAAAGTTGCATCATTTCCGAAAAACGATCCTATATTGAAAACATGGGATTTTGTTATCACCTATATGAGCTTCCAGGTCATCAGTCAGGAAATTCTCAAATTGCAAAGTATAGGTCCATTAGAAGCGCAGCTGGAAGCCTATCTTGAATACCGCAATCATTATGGCTCGCCTGTGGAATATATGCGTGCTAAAAAAGTGTTTAATACCAACTTGCTCGATGCCATGCAATCGGGCATTAACGGGAAATTTCGTCAAGCAGGTGATAAGCTCGATGAGACTCTGAATAACAAACCGTCCGGAGTGACCCTTGGCGAACTCGAAGAAGTGCTATGGGAATTAAGAGATGCCTGCCGCCAGGCATCGAAGGCTGCAGATGATGGACGAAATCTGTCTCATGAATTTGAACGACTGTACCAGCGGGTACTAAATTATACAATGCAAAAGGGATCATAGATATGTCAGGAATTAAAGATAAGTACAATCCATTTATACACACAATATACGATGAATTAAATGTAGACCCTTACTGTAGTACTGATGAGCTTGAAATGAATCTCGATATACTGGTAGAGCGATTCGAAGAATTGAGCAAAGTTGAGCAGGATGAACAAATGGCGGATTTTCAAAACACCCTTCAATTGTTGAAAACACCGCGCCTTCGCATACTTTTAAACGCGCTGATTCTTGACAAGGTAAACGTTAAATACATACTTAACATTCTCGGATCACTTCAGGAAACTGAGTTGTCGGATGGTAATTATCGCATGCCTGATCAGGGCCTAGAGCAATTATTGATTGAAGGTGAAAGTCTCGAGCTTGCTAATTCAGATTTTGAAGATATCGAAAGTATTAGCGAATTAGAAATTAACTTCCAGGAGATAAAAACTGTTCTCCATCAGATTCCAGAAACACGATATTTTGTATTTGATAGTTAATTAATAATTTAAGGTAGCTGATGTCTTTAGTAAAATCGAAAAAATTTGCCGCTGGGCGTCCCGTTGTATTATGCATCATGGATGGTGTTGCCTATGGCCCAAAATATGAAGCTGATGCTGTCGCTCAGGCTTACACACCTCATTTAGATGCGTTACATACGACAAGTCTCCATACCAAATTAAAAGCACACGGTACTGCCGTAGGCATGCCGTCGAATGACGATATGGGCAACAGTGAAGTCGGCCACAATGCCATTGGCTGTGGACGGGTTTTTGCCCAGGGTGCCAAGCTTGTAAAAGAAGCGATTGAAACAGGCAGTATGTTTGAGGGCACCACCTGGAAAGAGCAGACAAACAATGTCACTCAAAATAATACGACTCTGCATTTCATCGGCCTGCTTTCAGATGGTAATGTGCATTCCCATATAGACCACCTCGTCGCGATGATTAATCAGGCCAGAAAAGAAGGCGTCAAATCAATCCGTCTACATACTCTGTTGGACGGGCGTGATGTGGGGGAAACATCTGCCCTGGATTATATTGAACCTATTGAAAAACTGCTTGCTGAGCACAATCAATCCGGGGTTGATTACCGCATTGCTTCCGGCGGCGGTCGCATGTTTATCACCATGGATCGTTATGATGCTGACTGGGCAATGGTGGAGCGCGGCTGGCATACCCATGTATTGGGTGACGGACGCCAATTTTCAAGTGCCGAAGAAGCGATAAAAACATTCCGCAATGAAACGCGCTGCATCGACCAGAATCTGCCTGCATTTGTCATTGCCGAAAATGGCAATGCTATCGGCCCCATCGTTGATGGCGATTCCGTTATATTTTGCAACTTTCGCGGCGACCGTGGTATTGAGCTTTGTAAAACATTTGAAGACGAAAACTTCAACAGATTTGACCGCAAACGTTACCCAAGTGTTTTATATTGCGGCATGATGCAATATGATGGCGATTTGCAAATACCAAAACGTTACCTGGTGACCCCACCGGCTATCGACAAAACCATGGGTGAGTACATCGCAAATACGGGCTTACGGCAGCTCGCCGTAAGCGAAACGCAAAAGTACGGCCATGTTACCTACTTCTTTAACGGCAATCGATCCGGCAAATTTAACGATGAACTTGAAGACTATATTGAAGTACCATCGGATAATGTTCCGTTTGATGAACGTCCATGGATGAAAGGGGCCGAGATTACCGACATAGTCATCGACTCTTTACGTCAGAAGAAGCACGACTTTATTCGTTTGAATTATCCAAATGCCGATATGATCGGCCATACGGGGAATTTTCAGGCCGCTCGCATGAGTGTTGAAGCCGTTGACCTTTGCCTCGCCCGCTTAATTCCCGAGGTAAAAGCAGCCGGCGGTATTTTGGTGGTTACTGCAGATCATGGCAATGCAGATGAAATGTATGAGCTAGATAAACAGGGCGTGATTAAACTGGATGAAGCGGGTATACCAAGAAATAAGACATGTCATACATTGAACCCCGTACCCTGCTTGATATATGACCCTTTATATGACAAAAATTATACCCTGGCAGACGGGAAATTTGGCATTAGCAGCCATTCAGCATCCTGCATAAACCTTCTCGGCTATGATGCGCCGGAAGATTACGATCCATCTTATATCATATAGCTATGAAATAAAATCGTCGCTTATGAGTCTGTGGGGATGAAGGAGAAATATGAAATTGTATAAAAAGATTGTTTTTCTAGCGGCATGTCTATGCTGTTCTTCAAGCTTTGCTATCAGTAATTTGAACGATGGCAACTTTTCTCAAAAAATACGCTCGGGTGTCACTGTTGTTGATTTCTGGGCAGTCTGGTGCGGCCCGTGTAAAATGCAGGCCCCCATCATGGTAAAGCTCGAATCGCGCTATAGAGGGCGGGCAAAAATTGCTAAGTTGGATGTTGATAAGGCAAAGAGCACGTCCCGAAAATATAGTATTAGGGGTATTCCAGCGATCATTATTTTCAAAAATGGCAAAGAGGTGAAACGCTTTGTAGGTGTCACTAGTGAAGCCGTCATTGCAGCTGAAATTGACAAACATATAAGCAGCCGTTCTGCCAGACAAGAACCTCTAGGTCCCGGCCAAATGACCTTAACGAGTAAGAAAGGTAAAAAAATTACAGGAAAAGTTGAAGGCTTTGAGGGCACCAAAGTTATTTTCATTCGCAAGAAAGGCAAAAAACGCTTAAAAATTCCCATCTCCTTTTTTAAAAAAGCGACCAAAATATTCTAAAAATGTTGCGAGGAGAATATGACGACGAAATTGAAGAAGAGGAGTATGAGGAGGAAGAGGACGAGGGCGAATATCACACATTTAGAAGTAAGGATGGCTCCAAAAAACTAATCGCAAAAGTTATTTCTGTGGATGGAGATAATGTCATTCTTGTTCGTAAAAAAGACGGCCGGGAGATTGAGATGAAGGTTTCATCTTTTCAGCGGAAAGACCAGGCCTATCTTCGCTCCGTTGTAGCTTCTTATGATGATGGAGTGGGGTTTAAGGCAGAGGAAGATCTTATTGAGGAGTCTGAAGATGTCACGAAGTTTAAGCAAGCTATAGCAGGATTTTTAGCATTTGGCCTGGTACTCATCATTGTCATTGTTATTGCCTTCCTGATACTACAATTTCTCATCCAGGTACTTTACACATGGTTTATCAGTAAATTTGCAGCAGACGAACCCACATTTCAAAATGCCGTGAAATTTTCCATATGGTTTTCTGTTTTCGGCATCCTAACAGAGTTTGTCATCGCCGGTATAACGATGGTATTGCCGTCCGTGATCCTTATCATTATTATAACTATTCTTGGGTTTTTATTTTCTTACCATTGGGCATACCAACGCTCGTATAAAGATGCGGGATGCATGAAATTTTTTATATTTTATTTTATCCTCGTCCCTATTGGCATACTTATCGTAATAACAGCAGCATTATCCATGATCTGGAAAATGATGTAAAATTACCTCATGTAAAATTAAAATTACTGCTTCTTTTTTTATCATCCGATAAGCCTAAAAACATTTAAATTTATGTATTTTGTGCTAGTTTGTATGAACTCAAGGGACAAATGGTGAAACTCTGCAATTGGCTAATTGCCATCTTTTTAATTTCCTCCATTCAGTTATCAGCTCGTAGTTTTGACAGTGCGGATGGAAAGAAAAAGGTAAATGGTGAACTAACTGGCTTCGTTGGCGCCAAAGTAAAAATTAAACGCCAAAAAGATGGTAAAATCATCGTTGTACCCATCAGTTTCTTTTCTCAAAAAGACCGGATTTATTTTCTTGCAGAAAAGGCCCGCCTAAAAGAATTAAAGCGCTATTATCAGCTCACGAGCAAAGATGGGAAAAATGTCCTCATTGCTCGTGTGATCAGCTTTCCGAATGATATGGTGGTCCTGAAGAAGAAAAAAGGCGGTAAAAAAATCACCGTTCCCATTTCTAAGTTTTCAGGTGAAACCCAGAAAAAGTTAGTACAAATTCGCAATGGTAGATATAAAGGACCAGCGAGTCCTGGCAGCATGCCCATGCAACCTGCATCTAAAAGGGAATCCCCAAAAACGAGTCCTGGGATGCCAGGCATGCCGCTATCTAAAAGGGAACCAAAAAAAACGAGTCCAGGCGGGATGCCAGGCATGCCGCTATCTAAAAAGAAATCCTCTAGCAAACAAACATCAGCTGCGCAAGAGAAAGAAAAAGCTCCCAGCAAGAAAGAACGAAAAGAATTCTTCGCAAAAAAGTATGGAGTCGATGTAAACATAATTACCGATGATATTTTAGCCGATTATGAAAAATTTGAAAAGAAGTTTGGTGCTTATGCAAAATCGTCTGATGATTATGAACACGAATATGACGATAGCGCCCGGGGCAAATTTGAGCAAATTTATGACAAGTATTCCACCCTTGGAGCAATCGCTGGTTTTCTTGCCGGGGTCGTTTTTATCATTATCATGTTTGGATTGAGCATTATAAATTATTTCCTTACTTCTAAGATAATGAGCATTCGTGCTGCAACGTTTAAAGATGCAATTCGTATGGCCTGCGTCGTTTATGCGATACAACTTGGAGCGGATGTGCTTTTTGCCATTCTAGAATTAATTAATTTAAACGTTTCATTCTTCCTCAGTAATTTGGTTTTTGGCTGGTCCTACTATATCGGCTACAACCGTGTTTATGGAGATTCAGAAGAAGGCTGCTTTACATTATTTTTATTTTGCTTAATATCGGGTGTTTTATTGATCGTGGAAATTGTGCTAATAATGGTCGTCATTGTATTTATCGCCTTTGCATTATTTGCAGGCGCCATGGGACTATCCGGTGCAGCGCTAATGATCTCGCAGCTCATGCCCGTGGTTTGCTGAGAAACCTTAACAGACGACTTTATAGGCTATATGCCTTACCTTTATGCCTTGCTCTGCAAAGCCTGCCTCAAAATCTGTTTTTATATCACTGATGTCATCTAACAAAGATGCATCTTCTTTCAGGCAGCTAAGCTGTCCCGCTGCATCGGTCATTTTTTCGTAGTATGGCAAATTATCTGTTGCCAGATGAAGGCAGCCGCCAAGTTTAATTTTACAGGCCAGTCTGGAAATAAATTCACTGGTCAGCAATCGATTGGCCCGGTGCTTGTTTTTTGGCCACGGATCCGGGCAGAGCACATGGGCGCGGGACAAACACTCATCCGGCAATGCAATTGTTATAAGGTTCCAGGCATCTATCTGAAACAATTCGATATTTTCAATGCCCTCTTTTTGGCAACGTTTTTCAAGTTTTCTCAAACGACCAATTAAAAGATCCAATCCCAGAAAATATTTATCCGGATAGCGTTTCGCCAATTGAGATAAAAAACTGCCTTTACCACAGCCAATATCCAACTCTATTTCACAGGTATTTGGAAGCTCGAGTAGCTTGTATTCACCATTGAGTATGTTTATCATATCATAATTACTTTTTTTGAATGCTACAATAGCTTTTATTAAAGCATGGTAAAGTATGGAAAATATTATTGACAAAGTAAATGATTTTATTCGTGAAAAGCTGCTGCTACAAGGTATACAAAATCTCTTTGTAGGTTTTAGCGGTGGTGCGGATAGCAGTGCTGCTCTTCTATTGATGAAAGACCAGGCTATTCCCGTCGAAGCAGTACACATCAATCACGGGCTTCGCGGTGATGAGTCCGATGCTGATGAACGATGGTGTGCCGATTTCTGCGAAAAAAACCAAATTCCATTTCAAGCCATTCACGTCGATGTGAAAGGCGATGCATTCGCCGGGGAAAGTATCGAAATGGCTGCCCGGCGTTTGCGGCTCATCGAGTGGCAAAAACTCTACACTCCGAATAGTGCGGTGGTTTTAGGCCATCATCTGGATGATTTAATTGAAACCTTCTTCATCCGCCTTATGCGCGGTTGCAATAGTGGCGGTTTATCGGCCCTTAAAGAGTGTGTCGACATAAAAGGTGTACGTTTTGTTCGCCCCCTGCTCGTTTTACGAAAGCAGGAAATCCTTACTTTTCTTCAAGAAAACGGGGTAGACGATTTTTGTGAAGATAGTACGAATTCGGATGACGGTATATTAAGGAATCACATTCGTCACAACATTCTTCCCTTATTCGAATCCAAGGATCCGCAACTCTCCGGCATTTTAAAGTCCTTGCAATTTATCGCGGAAGATGCAGAATTCATTGATTCTCAAATAGACCTGCCTGAGTCTGAAAACTTAAGTTTGGAAAAACTTCAAACACTTGATGGGCCAATATTAAATCGCTATCTGAATAAGTGGCTTCATTATAAAAACCCGGAATTCAGCTTTAGCCACCAAGCCCAGTCTCGCCTAAAAGATGCCCTCAAGCAAGGCGGCTACCAACTCATTGATCTAAATAAAACTCACTTTCTCGAACTGGATAAGGGGCAATTAAGTCTCATTGAAAAAAATAGTGAAGAAGCAGGATTTAGTTATTCCTGGAACTGGCAAGAAGAGCCGGAATTGGATATTCCAGAAATAGGCATGACGCTATATCTCAGCGATACCAAGGACGGCGAGCAATTCGATGCAGATAAATTAGCCGGCCAATTAACAGTACGTTCTCGAAAAGAAGGTGATAGCATGATACCATTTTCTAAAACACATGAGAAAAAAATAAAAAAAATTCTCTCTGATAGTGCCTTACTTAAATCCGAAAAGAAACACTTAGCTTATATCTGCAATAATGATACATTGATCTGGGTGCCTCACTTAAAACGTGCCGAATTTGCCCGTGTAACGGAAAGTACAAAGCGTGTTATTACTATCGACATTAAATCGATGAAAGAATATTAATAAACTGAAAGGGAAATGCACATATGATCATGTTGATTGCCGCAATTGTCTTAAACTATCGAATTGCAGAAATGGCAGAAATGAATGGCGCCCTATGGGGGTTTATTACCTTTATGATATGTCTTGCCTTTATAATGTTTATTCCAATTCCCGATTTTCTATGTGTCGGACTTGGTTGTCTGGTGACTTATATTCTTCTGGGCGTTGTTAAAATAAAGACGGGCTGATTTGGATATAGAACTCAAAGATGATGGCGACAAGCCCTGCCCTGGCTGTGCTAAAAGACTTCCCGCCGATGCCGTTCTATGCACCGACTGTGGTTACCATCTACAGGCTGCATCTAAGCTGAATCTTCAAAAACCCCCTGACAAAGTTAAAGACGGTCCGCAAATCCAAAAATTTACTAAGCGGTCCTGGAGCTCACTTGGGATAGGTCTAGTCCTGGCTCTAATATTGTCTGTTTTTCAATTCCCAAAATTTGTTATGAGCTATTTCATCATACTCGTTCATGAAACAGGCCACGCACTCGCTTCATGGGTTTTTGGCAGTCCTGCACTTCCTCAATTCAATTTCCAATATGGTGGCGGTATTACACGGCACCTGCTAAAGCAGGAACCGCTTTATTATATGGCAACCTATATTTTTTTGGCTTGGCTGATCTATTTGAATCGTAAAAACATTATTGGATTGCTGGTATTCATCCCGGTATTCATTGTCTATGCAATTATCAATCACAGTGGACAGCATCACCTGCTGGTGACCTTTATGGGACATGGATTTGAACTGGTCATTGCCATTATTTTTATTTACAGAGCCATAGGGGGTACCTCCATGGAGTACCGTTTCGATCAACCCATTTATGCAATGTGTGGCTTCTTCATACTTATTTACGATGCAATATTTACATTTAAACTTCTTTATGATCCGGGTGTCGAACATATGTATCGTAATCGACCGGATGGCCATGTGAATGATTTTGAGAAGCTTTATGACTTTTTTAGTTTTGATACGATGAATCCTATCCTCTATTTCTTTTTTACGCTTATTTCATTATCACCAATCATAAGCATATTAGCATACCGATATAAAAAATGGTGGTTTGCAGGATGACTAATTTAACAGTATTTCAGGAATAGAATTTATGCATGAAGGTCTTTCGTGGTTTTGGTTTTTAAATGGTGATTGCAATCTTACACATCTAAAAGATGAGATTCGAGAATTTGCAGAATCGGGAGCAACAGCCCTCGTACTGCATCCCCGTAATGGTCTGCCGGTGGGCGGATCGTTATCGAACATCCAGAATATGAGGCCAGAAAAATTGAGCGGTTCGTTTATGATGAAGGGGAAGAGCTCTTTTGTTTTCCCACAGGAAACCTTTTATGGGCCGGCCTTGTTCCACCGGAAGGATCGACCGAAGCAAGTATCGATTTAAGCGATTCTGTTGGGACCATTCGACGCTATTGGGAAGCCACCGATTGGGACAGTCGATGGTATTATCCAGATACACAGCTTTATAAATGTCCCCGCTCCGATGTGCACGTATGTGAATATGCCGTCACAGTTCCAAAAATAAATGATGGCTGGCAGCTCATGGCTTTTGTAGCACGTCCTGCGACTCGATCTAATTCATGGGAAGCACTTGCAGACTCCCTGAATCCAGTGGTAACCGATGAGTTCATCAAGCTGGTATATGAACCCTATGCCAGACGCCTCAAAAAACATTTTGGAAAAACCATTACAGCAATGTTTACAGACGAACCAAAATACTTTGGTAAATTTCCATATACTCCAGGCCTCTTTGAGGACTTTGAAAAAACCTATGCATATGATTTAAGAGCAAAACTAAATGATCTCTTTATCGAGTCAGATAATCCAACTGCCATGAAAACACGACTGGATTTTCGCAGCTGGTGTTTAACACGATTTATCAATTCATATATGAAACCTATTCGCAAATGGTGTGATGATCATGGTCTCTCACTCAACGGGCATGTAAGCCCAGAGGATGACCTTGTCGAGCAGTCCTCTTGTATCAGCAACCTTTTTCCCATTCAGCAGGAGTTCACGATGCCCGGCCTCGACATGATCATACCGGCTGTGGGCGATAAGGAAAATGCCATTATCAATATCGGTTCGCTCATAGGTGTCTCCTGTGCCCAACAATTGGATAAGGACTGCGTCATGAGTGAGACACTCGGTTGTGCAGGTTTTGATTGCACACCGGCAGCAGCAATTCGGATTCTACTCTGGCAGTTGAATATGGGGGTTAATTCCATCGTCATCCATGCCGCATTTTCCTCATCGCTGGGGCTGCGAAAACTTGATGCGCCCAGAGATTGGGGCCCGGGGTCCAGCGCATGGCCGGCACTCAAAGAATTTGCCGCAGATTTCAATGCATTTGCCCGTGATATGACTGCCATAACGAGCACCGCGGAAACTGCGATACTCTGGCCCATTGGAACATTTCAATCTAAAAACTTTAATGGCCTCGATGACTATACTGGTTTCCGAAAAAAACTCTCGGCAATTGTATTATACTGTCTGGAAAACCAAATCGGGATTCACCTTCTTGATGAAGCTGATTTTCAAAAAGCGGCTGCGCTCGATGGAAAAATACAGATAGGCAAAGCATCCTATAAGCACATTATTTTTCCACCGGCCGACATCTGGCAGGAGCCAAGTTTGCATGCAGCAGATACGTTGACTGAAGCGGGGCTGACAATTTTAATTTTTGATGAATCAATTCAGTACCTGGAAACACCGGAAAAACTCATAGAATTTAATGCCGAGAGCTATCAGTATCAAAGCATTCAAACGAGTGATGCAATCAAGGCTATCGTACCAGCACTTATACCCGAAGCCAATCCTGCCTTGCGTTCAAGCACTTGGACCAAAAATGGAAACTCATGGATAAGCATCATGAATATTTCTGAACATCCCCAATCCTTTATGCTTGATAAGGAGTTCGAAATACCTGCTTCTGAACTTATTCTTTTCGAAAAAAACAGTGATGGGTGGTCCATTCGTCGCTCAATAAATCCGTCAAATTATCCCCTTGAACTCGAACTGCCAGAAACTGTCCGCTATACCAATTGGTCTTTCAGAACTGATGATGCACCTTGGGAGCAATTAGACAAGCC
This sequence comes from Lentisphaeria bacterium, assembly GCA_013215875.1. Lineage (GTDB taxonomy): Bacteria > Verrucomicrobiota > Lentisphaeria > JABSQK01 > JABSQK01 > JABSQK01. Next base: position 7,024 of record JABSQK010000147.1, on the reverse strand, counting down.
AAAAGCCTCTTACCTCTTAAAAAAGGAATGGCCGATTCAATCACGTGTGGTAGAAATGGAGCTAACAGCCCCTGCCCTATTGACTGCTGACTCTGGATGGAAATGCTTACGCTACAAAGCAGAATTCGCAATCGATAGAGAGACCGAACTTGTGCTCATTCTCGAACCTACAGCAATACGTGGAAACCTCAAAATAGAATTTGCTGAACAATGCTTTTCGCAAGTGGTTAAAGACATACAGCCCTGTGCTCATCAAATAAAATTGGGAATGGTACAAAAAGGGCAGCACGAAATACTGTTTCACTTCAGTCATCCCGAGCCATTTGACGGCATCCCCTGGCCACCAACCATTCTTGTTAAATAAGACCTGACAAAGTGATACGGCTGAGTTTACTGCCAGCGACGACCAAGGCTACGGAATCGGAATCGGGATCGGGATCGGGATATTGCTCCATGCTAAGGGATTCTTTGGTAGATACGGCTGCCTTATCAATAATCTCTTGCCATTTATCAGCACCGTGATTTTTCTCGTAATAGGCTTTGAAAGGCTCGTTTACCATGCCGTACCTAGTTTTCTCCTAAGTGTTTTCAATCTAAATGATTGCAATCGCATTTTGCCCAACAACTGCTCCGTGGCTTGAAAATACTTTGGCCACAGACCTTAGAATCAGTTTTTATCCCATTTTGGGAGGGATGAAATGGGAGCGCGGAACAAATCAGGCCGAAATAAACCTGCCGGCGCAGGTTACTCGATATACGAATAGGAAAGAATAGCCCTTGACATTCATTAAGAAAAATGCGATTAATCATCCACCAGTACGGTTTTATCCTTCTTCATCTTCATGTATGCGAATTGCCCAACTAAGACCCCCACGCAGCCGAGCCCATTGCACAGCATGTCACTGAATGAGAAAAAGCGCCCTTCTACAAAATGCTGCCCGACTTCTATCAAGCATGAATACACAAAAAGCACTGCAATCAACCCATAGGCATTCTTTTGGGGAAAGGCCAAGAGAATTGCTAGAGATAATACAAACCAGCAAATGAAATGCAGGAACACGTCAGGTTTTTCAGCTAAAACCGCAACAGGTCGTGGCACCAGTGATTGATGACTCGCGCCAATTAAGAGCGTGAAGAAAATAATTTTTTTAATTAGTCTTGGCATTATTGATTCACTATAACAATCCCATCTCTAAATAGTACAGAATTCGTAAATTTATTCGATTTGAGCGTGGAAGTGCCGGCAATTCCTGAAAAGGGTGAGTTCACTCACTATGGCAAATAGCCTCTTTTAAGACAAAAAAACGCTCTCCAATGTTTTTTTTATATTTATCATCGCTGCTTATTGACTTCGTTTTAAACGTAAGTTAATTGATAATGATAATCGTTATCATTATCATTGTGTAACTAAACGCATGACAAAAGGAAAAAGATGAAATTAAATCTCTTGGGAAAAGTAAAACAGCATTTCACATTAATCGAAACACGAGTTCCTCCGGGAACGACAAGCTGGCAGAGCATTCGAAGAATGTTTGGGAAGCTAGAAAGATCAATGTTTACATTGATCGAGCTACTGGTTGTGATATCAATTATCGCAATTTTAGCTTCAATGCTATTGCCCACTCTGGGAAAAGCACGTTCCAAAGCACAAGCAATTAACTGCGGGAATAATTTAAGGCAACTTGGGATGGGCTTCGTATTTTATGCAGATGAATATGATAGCTTCTTCCCCTCAGCCCGTTGGAAAACAAGCCCTAAACTCCGTTGGGGTAATTCCATCGAGAGTTATGTTGGCGGATCAGTTCAAGATAAAAGCATTGAGAGTACTGTGGGTACTGGAAATGAAATAACCAATAAGTTATTTATTTGTAGTTCAGTAAATAGATCTACAAATCAAATTGATGGTGAAGATCGTGGCAAGTATTTGCGAAGCGGTAGTTACGGAATGAACTGGGCAGCCTTTGGGCCATTTCTACCAGATAGCAGTCAAATCCAGGGTGAACTTGTAAAGGGAGTTTCTAATCCGAGTGATACAATTCTTTTGGCAGATGCCTTTGGCGATGCCAGTAAAAGCGAAAATGTACATGCTTATACACTTGATGGTCCGACTTTATTAAATGGGCGCTGGGGAACCAATGCAAGTCAATGTCCAGCTGACCCACGCCACCTCAAACGTTTTAATGCTGTATTTGGAGATCTGCATATAGATAGTATGACAATGACTGATGCTGGATATGATGCAGATTTTCCTGAAGACGTCAGTGGTAGTGGCGACCCGAGTTTATGGAATGGTTTAAATGATTCGTCAATTGAAAGTTATTAGGAAAAGATAGCTATGAGACTAAAAATTGGACTTCTAATCTTGCTTGTTATTATTGCGATAATATTTCATTTCACTACCTATTCAAAAAAGGTAGGCCCAGAGAAACATACAACTATAGATGAAGCACTTATTGGCTCAGAGATGGCTGAAATCGTTTCTTCTCAGATCGCCGGTGATAATCAAGAGATCACAATGCTGGTCTTATTTGATAAAAATGCAAAACCTTATGACAGTCGAGTTTCTGCAATGCAAAAAAGATTGACAATGAACACTTTTTTTGCTAAAAGTGACTCCGTTTACAATGATGATGATTATAGTGAATCCATTAGCGATACACTGTATATGTTTCCTCAAACCAGAGTCTTAATTATCCATTCACTGGGCATGGTAACACATGCCAAAGTAAATTCAGCCTTGAGTAAATTCCTCTCTAATGATGGTTTACTTTTTTTAATTGGCAGTGCCAGGCAGGACTCTGAATTCAGTGGCCTTGTGGGAGATGGTAAGGCCATTTTAATTGCGCGTCGAACCGGTTGGCTTAAAGACAAAGAATCTATAACTGTCTCCGATTCAATCTACTTTAAAAGGAAATTTGCAGTCTTCGCAAAAAACTTCAAGCATGCCAAAACGCATAAAGAAGCGATCCAGCACCCATAGCATGGACAATTAAACTTCAATTTAAATGTCATTTAAACTAATATATTAAGCGAAGCAAAAAAGTGATTTTTTGCTTCGCTTTGAGCGTGAAATTGCCGGTAATTCCTTAAAGTTGTGAATTTCACTACTTTGGCGAAATCGCTGCTTGATAGATCATGCCATAGAGCTATAATACAAATTCGCATTCCCATACATGAAAGGTGTTTGATGAAAGAAGTTGAGTCATTATTAGAACTGCAGGATAAAGATTTACGGATAGCAAATCTTCAACGGATGATAGATTCCATTCCAGAAGAAAAAGCCAAAATCCGTGACGAATTGCAAGGTGCTGAATCTGCGCTGGAAAATGCCAAAGAAACCCTGCAGACTATTCAAATAAAAATCAAAGACCTTGAAAGCGATGTCGATGGCATTAATGCCAAAATCACCGATCTCAATATTAAATCCAATGATGTGAAAAAGAACGACGAATACAAGGCAATCCTCGCACAAATAGATAACTACAAAGCGGATATCTCTACTTGCGAAGATTCTGAATTGGCCCTGCTCGAAGAAGTTGAGGATGCAAAGGATGCGCAGACAATCGCTGAAAAAAACAAACAGCACGCCGATAGCCGAATCAAGGCTGCCGAACAGGACCTCGATGTTCGCGAGACAAATTGCCTCTCTCAAATCGAAAAATTTAAGCAGGACCGCTCCGGTGCAACAGAAGGTATCAATGACGATCTTATACGTTTATATGAGCGCTTGATTGTGAAGCCCACAGTGACAGGGCATTTTCGTCGTGGCGTCGCCAAAATCGAAAATAATTTGTGTGGTTTCTGCCACCTGACAATTCCCCCCGACTTAAACGTAAAGGCGATGTCAGCTACAGGAGCCATTTGTGGATGCTGCGGAACCATCATCTTCACGGACTAGTCGCTACCTCTTACTCCAGCTCGCTTATGATGGCACAAACTACTGCGGCTGGCAAATTCAGGAAAACAGTGTAACTGTTCAAGAAACATTAAAAACCGCCCTGTCCGAAATTTATAGCGAAATTCATTATATGACCGGTTGCAGCCGCACGGATTCCGGTGTGCATGCCCTCGCACAATTTGTTACCCTGCATGTACCAGAAAGCCCGCCAATACCCCTTCAGCGCTTAAAACGGGCTATAAACACCTATCTGCCCATCGATGTCCGTGTCGTGTCCATAGAGGAAAAAAGCAGCAAATTCAATTCCCGTTTTGATAATCAGGGAAAGGCCTATACCTACTTAATTCACCAGGATCAATCGAACTCAGTATTCTTACATCGCTATTGCTGGCACACACATTATAAATTGAATCTCGCCGAAATTGAAAAAGCTGCAGCGCAATTAAGCGGTACCCATGATTTCAATGAGTTTGCCATTTCAGCGGATCATCGGGAAAATACAGTACGGACACTGCACGACTTTCAGCTTAAAAGTTACGGCCATATTTTGGCGATTACTGTGAAAGGCGATGCATTTTTGTACAAGATGGTGCGGCGGTTGGCAGGCTTTCTTCATGATGTCGGAGCCGACAAATTTGCCGCTGAAGATACGGAGAAATTGCTCAATTCTGAAATGGCATTCAACATAAAAACAGCCCCGGCACAGGGCTTATTTTTGGAGCATGTTTGTTTCGATAACGCCCTAGAAAGCTATGAATCCACTGAACTTCCTTTCATGAGTTTTCTAAAAACAACTTGATTCTCCCCTATAGTGTTAGTGATTTAAGACTGGTATATAGCAGGATATTATCATAAAAAAACTTGTGTTTTTCCGCCCTGCTGCTCAACAATAGAATAGGATTTTTCAACTGAATGAATTTCGATTTAAAAAGCTCTAAAGAACGATTTAAAGAATTTAAAAAGAATTATTATGCGAAGAAAAAAGACCGGGAAGACCCCAAGAAAGACCAGCATCGAAAACTGATAAATGAAGAAGAACCCATTGATCGCAAGGTTCTATTCCAACAATATGTACAATGGATAAAGCCCTTTCGTCTTAGTTTTCTCTTACTTTTTCTCTTGGCCTGTGTTGGCGAAGTACTTACAACCATTCAGCCATTGTTCATGCAGCATATTGTTGATAACATCCTGCTCAACAAGTCCATTAGCAAAGATGATCGTATTCACCAGCTCTTTCAAATTGGTATGTTCATTGTTGTTTTGCTGATTTCAGCACAAGTTCTGAGTATAATACGGAGCTATCTAACAAATGTCCTGAATGCCAAACTCATGATCAGTATTCGTCGATATCTTTTTGACCGCATGGTGCGACTGCCACTGTCCGTTCTTGCAGAAATGAAAGTTGGCGGGTCAATTTCGCGACTCAGCAATGATGTGAATAATATGGGTGATTTAGTACACTTAGCTGTATTGTCTCCACTCATTGCTATTCTGCGGCTCACCCTGGTAATGAGTATCGTCTTCTATATTAAATGGGAACTTGCCATAATCTCCCTTGGCCTCATCCCTATCATGGCGGTGATGAGTTATATCTGGATTCGTAGGATCCGTCCTATCTGGCGCTCAACAAATGTCGACAAAGGCATCATAAGCGGACGTCTAACAGAAACCTTCAGTGGTATTCGGGTGGTACGGGCCTTTAAACGGGAAGCAAAAGAAGAGAAGGATTATGTTGTCGGCGAACATACAGTGATCCGCAAGATGCTCTTCGCCAGACTACGCATCCTCGCACTCGGTATGTTCTGGGAAATGACTTTGGCTTTAACTGGTATCCTTGTTCTCATTGTGGGTGGCTATCTTTTAATTCAGGGACAAGTGAAGATGGGTGAGATCTTTGCATTCCAGGCATATACTATCATGGTGATCAGCCCGGTGCACAGAATAGTGAATTCCATCAGCCAGCTGCAACGAAGTCTGGCGGCAACTGAACGCGTAATTGAAGTGATGAATATCGACATGGATATGCCGGATATGGACGATGCGACAGCGGCACCGAAATTTGTCGATTCGATTGAAATAGAAAATGTCTCATTTTCTTACGACCCTGACAAAGTCGTCATCGATAAATTGCAGTTCGTAGCAAAAGACTCGGCAACAGTCGCCATCGTTGGCCGCAGCGGTGCAGGTAAAACAACGCTCACAGATTTGATTGCGCGCTTCTATGACCCCAGCGAAGGGCGAATCCTGGTTAATGGAACCGACATCAAAACATTCAGCCTAAATTCCTATCGTTCATTAATTGCAGTTGTTCAACAGGAAGTCTTTCTCTTTGATGGAACTGTAAAAGAAAACATCGCATACGGCTATCCGCAAGCTTCTGCAGAGGCCATTTTAGAAGCAGCAAAAAAAGCCAATGCACATGAATTTGTTGATCAACTTGAGTTTGGGTATGATACCATTATTGGCGAACGCGGGGTGAAACTTTCCGGTGGCCAGCGTCAGCGCATCAGTATTGCCAGGGCATTTCTCGCCGATCCGAAAATACTGATTCTTGATGAAGCGACCAGTAATCTGGATACGGAGAGTGAACAATTTATCCAGGAAGCACTCACCGATCTCATGGCCGACCGCAGCTGTTTTATTATTGCACATCGACTCAGCACCATTATTCATGCGGATCAAATACTCGTACTCGATGAAGGGAAACTTGTTGAATCTGGTAACCATGAAGAATTAATGAGCAAAGAAGGTCTCTACAAATCGATGATCGAGCGCCAGCAGGTTTTGACAATATAAATTAAAAAGTTGGCCTAAATAAATCATAAAAGTATCTACGCAAGCACGAATTGCTGCAGTCCACATCCTATGTAGTGAGCCCATCATTGGGCGTTTCGAAGCCGTACTATTCGCTTTGCCTTCGGCTGCTGGGCATTTTGAAGTTCGCAGCGTTGAACAGGCAGCAGCCGTTAGGCAACGCGAAGAAACTTGTTGATGAGAACGAAGTGGCAACTGCCTTAACTACATAGAATCCTCAATTGCAAGAGTCATGCCTATGTAGTGAGCCCATTGTTGGGCGTTTCGAAGTGCTTCGCTTTGCGTTGTCTTCGACTCTGCCTTTGGCGGTCG
>JABSQK010000146.1 GCA_013215875.1 Lentisphaeria bacterium | reverse complement strand
TTTTCATTCTCCCAGTTTAAGGAGTGTCTATCCGTTGAAATAACATCTTCATCAAAGTCGTCTATAAAGTCCACTTCTAAGTATCCTGTTACATAGCTATGAAATTGGTCATTGTCTCTTGCTCCATAAAAATCTGCTGTATTAACAATTTTCCCTCTTGAAGTTAAATATAAGCCTCTCATTTCGGTATCTTTAACAGGAGTTTCTAAAGTGAATATTGTTCCTTGAATATCTTTCCAATGTTCATATTCACTCTCGTATTTTTTATCTGGAAAAGTCCATTCAAATTGTGTTTTTAATTCTCTAAATTTCAAATCATTTGTAACGGGAATTTCGTTTGATTCGTTTAAGTATAGACTTGTTTTCATTTCGTCAAATATCAAAAACTTTTTAGATATGCTTAAAGCAATCTTATCTAGATCAAATGCAGATTTTCTTCTTATATTTTTTAGATATAGAATTGTTCCTTTTTCATCATCAGTTTGTTCATTTTTTAGAACAATTTCTGGTTCATATTCCCCTTGACTATTTCGGATATCTTCCAAATTCATCTTAAAATGATTTTTTAAACCATTTTTTACTGAAACTACTTCAATGGTGTCACAAATTCCAAAGACAGATAATTTGCCAAGGCCTTTTTTACCTATGACTTTTCTTTGCTTAACACTTAGCGATCAAAATTAAGTGGGTCCGTGGGATCCCACTAATTTTATTGCTAAGTGTTGTAGCACGTTTTCTTTAGTTTATATTTTCACGCCAATCACACATACATCATCAACCTGTTCTATATCACCTTTCCAGCTTTCGAATGATTCGGTGATTCTTTGATGCTGTTCTGCCATCGGTAAATTAGAAATAGACAGCACATACTCCCGCATCTTCTTTACCATAAATTTCTTGCCTTTTAGGCCACCAAACTGATCTTGAAAACCATCTGTTAAGGTGTAAATCTGATCTCCTTTTTGGTTGTCGTATTCACCACCGCTAAAAGGAATATGGTCATTGTCATGTTTACCAACAGGCATCTTCTCTGGCTTTATCTCGGTAAGCTCTCCATCTCTAATAATCCAAATGGGGTTTTGAGCAGCAATATAGGTCATCTTTGTTTTGTCGCTATTAAAGGAGATTAAACTGGCATCCATGCCATCTTTACCTCCTTGTTCACTGCCATCCTTTTTTAACCGTTCGATAATGGTTTTACGGGTTTGGTTAAATATATCTGCTGGATTGGTCGCTTTATTCTCAACTGCCTTTTCTATAGAAGAAACATTTAAAATACTCATAATTGCACCTGGTACGCCATGACCTGTACTGTCTGCATTTACCATAGCAAAGTTTCCGTTAGACAATCTGTCAGCCCAATAGAAATCACCGCTTACGGCTTCTTTGGGGTTGAAGTAAACAAAGTATTCATTCAGGTTCTCATTCAGTAGTTCATCGGTAGCTAGGAAACTGCGTTGTATACGTTCTGCATAATTAATACTATCCGTTATCTCTTTATGAGCTTCCTCCAATCCATCAAATGCTTCATCTACTACTTTCTTTTGCTCTTCGATGATTCCTTTTTGTTTGTTGGCTAGTTTAAATCGGTTATAGATGATTCCTCCAAAAATAAGGGCTAAAGCAAGGCCCCCAAATAAAAAGTATTTCTGTTGTTGCTGCTGTTTGGCCATCAGCGCGCTTTCATTCGCTTCTAATTCGTGCTGTTTGTTCTCCGCTTTTTCTGCGGTTAGAAGAGCGTCTGTTACCTTATTCGCTTCTGCAGCTACTACACTATCGGCAGCCGCTTGTTTCTCATATTTATATTTATATTCTTGCTGTATAACCGCTTTTTGGTTTTCTTCAGAATTGATGCTATCGCGTGTTGTAATGTAGAGTTCATACATGGCAAGGCTTTCTTTGTAGTTGCCTAGCTTCTTGTATGCATTTGATAACGACATAGAAGCGTCTCTAGTTTCTTTAACAGCACCGATTTCTTGTGCTAAGCTAAGAGCCCGTAAGCTGTAGTTTTTTGCTTTTGCATAGTCACCTTGGGCATAATAAATACCCCCAATGCTATTATAGGAATTAGCCATGCCTTTTTTATTTCCTATTTCTTCTTTAATCTTTAAACTTTTAGTGTAGTAGTCCATGGCATTGGCATAGTCGCCTTGTTCTTTATAAATAACCCCAATGATATTTAAGGATGCAGCTACGCCTTGTTTATTTCCTGTTTCTTCTTCAATGGTTAAACTTTTAGTGTAGTAGTTGATGGCTTTTGCATAGTCGCCTTGGTCTTGATATATAAGCCCAATATTATTGTAGGAGCCAGCCATTCCTTTTTTATCTCCTATTTCTTCCCTAATGGTTAAA
>JABSQK010000145.1 GCA_013215875.1 Lentisphaeria bacterium | reverse complement strand
ATGGCATAGGCATCTGAAAATAATTCAGGAAAATCCACGACGCGCTGGTTATTCAGGTAGATACTCCAAATGGCCGGGCGTATTTTGAGCACAATATCGAGCGCCCCTTTGCGGACGGGCAGATTTTTCGGGTATTTGTAAATGCGTGAAAATCGAACAGAATCTTTATGTGTTTTTCCCAGCTTAAAGCGAAAACCATTTGTTGATTTACTATGGGATTTGAGGCTAATAGTCAGTAATTTTTTCGCGCCCTGGACCTTGAGGGTGATGCCTTTTTTGCTATCCCATGTGGACTTTATATTGAGATTTGCCATGGGGTAATTCTGCTTTTTAGACAATAGTTCGACCCACATTTCTTCGGCATTCAAAGAAATGGCCAGGCAAAATATAAAGCACATGCGCATCATAGATTATTTAGACAATTGATTTAATTAAAAGTTTCATTTTTTCTGCATTAAATTGCCGCTGGCCGTACATCCACAATCTGAATCTGCGGCTGGGCGCTTCCATTATATATATTCAACTCTGGCCTGCCTGCAACATCCCACTGTCCCGAAGGCAAATCCTTCGGTTTTCGCCCAAAGCAAATAAACGGGAATTCGCCACCGGAATTGTCCCGCAAGAGGCCTTTGCAATGTTTGTCTCCCGCAGGGTACACTTTGGGACATAGCACATTATTAAATTGAAAGACAGGTCGTTGATTTTTATGCCCAAAAGGCTCAAGATAATTCATTTGATTGAAAAACCGCTCATCCACATCTGCCAGCTCAAGAATTGAAATGATCGATACAATTGGCAAAAACATGTTGGCATCTGTGTAACTCGTCTCGATGTGCTCACAAAACATGTCTGAAAAGCTCTCGAGTTTATCCGTTTCCATTGAAAGTCCGACAGCCATGGGGTGGCCACCATAACGAATAAGTTCCGAGGCACAGCCATCGAGACAATCGACAAGGTTTATACCTTCGATACTTCGCCCGGAGCCCTGCAGTTCATTATTTTCCAGGGTTAATATGATCGATGGTTTATGAAATTCCTGGGTAACCCGCGAGGCAACTATACCAACCACACCACGGTGCCAGTTTTGCCCGTAAACAACGATGCCTTTCTTCTTATCAAGTCCATTGGCATATATGATGTCCAGTGCTTCATTAAATGCATCTAATTCATAGGTCTGGCGCTCTTTATTATAATCATCGAGCTTCGTCGCAAGCGCATGTGCTTTGCTCACATCATCAGATTGCAGGAGATGCAGGGCATCTTTTGCATCGCCAATGCGGCCCGCAGCATTGATTCTTGGAGCCAGTCGAAAGCCAATGTCACTGGTATTTATTTCACCGCTCACGCCCGAAGCCGTGCACAAGGCATGAATCCCTACACGGTGTTGTGAACGCAATATTTCCATTCCAAAACGCACCATGCTGCGATTTTCGCCGACAAGCGGAACAATATCGGCCACAGTCCCTAAAGCCACCAGGTCCATGCCGTATTTAAGATCAGGTTGAATGCCGCCAATATTTTCTTCTCGGCCGTATTTCAAGAGGGCGTGACAGAGTTTGAAACAAACCCCTACCCCCGCGAGAATATGCAAATCCGGACGCTCGGCATTCAATTTCGGATTTACCACCGCATGTGCTTCGGGTAGTTCAGATCCGGGTTGATGATGGTCTGTGATAATCACATCGATACCCATTTTATTTGCTTCGAGCACCCCTTCATAACTGCTGATACCGCAGTCAACGGTAATTAATACATCGACGCCCTCGCCGCACTTTTTGACAGAATCTGCAGTCAGGCCATAGCCATCGTGTATGCGATGCGGCAGGAAACATTTTACTTTGGCACTGTTTTCCTCAAGCACCCAGGATAAGAGCGTCGTGGAAGTTACCCCATCCGTATCAAAATCGCCATGAATGAGAATGGTCTCGGCATTTTGTATGGCCTGCCATATGCGCTTTACGGCTTTTAGCATATCGGGCATATCGAATGGATCAGATAAGTTTTTGAGTTGCGGTTTAAGAAAGTCAGTCACTGCATCGCTTTCAATACCCCGTACGACAAGTACTTCTGCCACAGCTTTGCATAAATTATGGCGTTCCTGTAACTCGCTCACTGTGGAGACATCCGGGGACTTCACTTTCCAGCGTTTAATAGGCATACTGTTAACTTAAACTGGCAAGGTTGGGTTCGCGGGCGGCACGGGTTTCGTTTAGACGGGTAACTGGAAAATTACGTGGCATTGCGTGTAGTTTTTCGGGATTTTCTTTGCCCTCTTCCAGTACCTTTAAAACAGCATCGATAAAGAGGTCGAGTGTTTCTTTCGATTCCGTTTCCGTGGGTTCGATCATTAAGCATTCCGGCACGATCAGCGGAAAATAAATTGTCGGCGGATGAAAACCAGCATCGAGTAAGCCCTTGGCAATGTCCAAGGCGTGAATCTCATGCTCTTTTGCTAATGTCTTAGCCGATAGCACACACTCATGCATGCAAGTACGGTCGTAGGGTAAATCAAAGGCATCTTTTAAACGACTGCGAATGTAATTTGCATTTATCACGGCATTTTCAGACACCCGTTTAAGCCCCTCGTGTCCAAGGGATAGGGAATAGGCATAGGCCCTGAGAATCATGCCAAAGTTACCATAGAACGCGGCAATATAGCCAATGCTATCGGGAAAATTATAATTTAAGTGGTAGGCCCCATCAGGACGTTTTGTTACACGCGATACGGGAAGGAACGGCTTTAATGTTTCATTTACTCCGACAACACCTGACCCGGGACCGCCGCCGCCGTGCGGTGTCGAAAACGTTTTATGGAGATTTACATGCATGCAGTCGAAGCCCAGGTCGCCCGGACGTACGCGCCCGATGATCGCATTGAGATTTGCCCCATCGCCATAACACAAACCACCAGCATCGTGCACCAGCTGACAAATTTCCTTCGTATTCGGATCGAAAAGTCCCAGGGTATTTGGACAGGTAAGCATGATACCCGCCAGTGAATCATTGAGATGTTCCTTGAGGTTTTCCAGATCCACATTGCCATGTTCATCAGAAGGCAAAACCTTCACCTTAAAACCGGCAATCGCAGCACTGGCAGGGTTTGTACCATGAGCGGCATCGGGAATTAATAAGGTATCGCGTGTCGACTCGCTGTTCTTTTTGTGGTAGGCAGCCATCATCATTATGCCTGTGAGTTCTCCGTGAGATCCCGCCAGGGGTTGCATGGTAAAATTGACAAATCCGAGTAGTTCACAAAGCAGCATTTCCATTTCATAGATCACTGCCAGAGCACCTTGAGTTAATTGCGAACCGGAGCGTAATTGAGGCAAGAGCGGATGCAAATTTGCAAAGCCCGGTAGTCTCGCAACCTGTTCATTCAACTTAGGATTGTATTTCATCGTGCATGAACCCAGAGGGTAAAAGCAGGTATCTATACCCATGTTCATGCGGCTTAAATTCACATAATGACGGACAAGGTCCAACTCTGAAACTTCCGGAAATTCCGCTTTCTTTGTGCGGCGGCATTCATCTGGAATATTGCACTCATCCGGCACATCTAACTTAGGTAGTGTTGTCCCCCTACGCCCTGGACGCCCCCTTTCAAAAATCAATTCGCTCATCTCTATTCCTCTTCTTCTATAACTTAAACTAATTGAGTCTAAGCATTTTGTCTATAAGGGAATGATTAAATAGCTTGGAATTGTGGAATAATCTAGGATGTTTTACGAAAATCATACGAAACCACTTGTCTCAGTAAAAGTCCGGTTCGTTCTTCAGGTCTTTTTTATTCTTCTTTTCCCGTTCCAGCTTTTCTCGTTCGCGAATGCTAATATAGGAGCCGTTCATGATGCGGTCTTCTCGTCCCTCTCCTGCATAAATAATTATCGCGGAATTCTCCAGTTTTTCTTCAATCTCTACATTAATACGATAACAGGCGCTTTGGCACAATCCACAGCCGACACACTTTTCAGCAATCATCACTGGTGCGGAATACCCAGACCCTTCCACCGGCATGCCATCGTCATCGATTTTCACATGCATGCGTTCAAATTCGAGCGCATTGTATCCCGCCGCAGTGCATTCATCGACACAGAGCTGGCATGCTTCTTTTCCAGCGATAGGCAGACAGGTATCACTTAGTATTGCCAGGCCCATTTTGGCAACCTTTTTCTCCTCGAGTGGGATCGCCCGAATGGCCCCCGTTGGACAGACCTGGCCACAGTTATTGCAGCTCGGTTCGCATCCCGACCAGTCTGCCACGACTTCCGGGGTCCACAGGCCTTCAAGTCCCTGTTCAAAAGACAAGGGTTGTATGACGTTGTTTGGACAGGCCTTAAAGCATTCCCCACAGCGAATGCATAATTGCAGGAATTCCTTTTCCGGCACTGAGCCGGGCGGGCGAACTGGCAGGGATTCATCCGTTACCGTATCGAGATCTGCACCCGACAGTTTTTGAATGCCCATAGCCGTTACCAGCCCGGCGGCAGCACCGGCAATAAAGCCCTTGCGGCTCATGGGTATTTCATTTAGCGGCGGATCATTCTCCGCCTTTAAATCGTCCGTATTCCAGCGCTCAACAAATTTTATTGACTGAGTCGGGCAGGCACCCGCACAGGTTTGGCACAGTGTACAGTCCATTGTACGTGTGCTATAGTCCGCTTTTATCGCGTCAAACGGACAGACCTTTATACAGTGATCACAATTAATACAGCTGTCTTCTACCTTGCGTTCAGTTACCGATGTAAAAAGATTGCCTATTGAAAATACTGCGCCAGAGGGGCAGACATACTTGCACCAAAAGCGAGCCTTCAAAAAGCTCAAGGCAAATACTCCCAGGAACAGTAAGATAGAGACATAATGCCCGGCATTTAGCGGCGGTACCTGGTGCCAGTCACGCATAAATCCCATTTGCAAAGGTCCAAAGATAAATAATAAGCCCCGGGTAATAATGGGGATTGCCGCAAAAATTCCAGAGATAAGAATACCCATGAACGATGCGATTATGATGGCCAGAAGCAAGTAGTACTTGAGATGTACCCACCAACCATTTTCTTTCACCTGGAATTTTTTTATGCGATTTGCAATACTCCAGTCAAAAAGATCTATCAGGGTCCCGAGCGGGCATATATAGCCACAGAAGCCACGCGGTATAAACACACTTATGGCCAGAATAAGCCCGGCTAAGCCCAGAGACCATACCCATGAACGAGCTGCAATCGCCGTCGAGATGGAGACCAATGGGTCGAGGGCCAGAAAAATTTCTGCATCGACCAGTTCCTTTTTTGCAAGGTCATCGGCATAATGGCTGGGCCAGTTTGCAGTGTTGACATCGGGCGTTGCGGTGTAAGGCCAACAACTATAAAAGAAAAGTAGTAAAAAGCCGATAAAGCAAAAGCTCTGTATGGTCCGGCGCCAGGGGGAGCTTATCCAGCTCTTTCCCGTTGCTCTCAAAACTCGCCGGACAAAACCGTTTTGCTTTATGCCATTGTGATAGTTTGAAAAAAGAAAAGATGGCAGAATTTTTCGTGCGAAGTGATATGCCTTGCTGCGTTTGGTTGCCACCCTATTCTTCTTGGGTAGCCGGAGTAAGGAAAGATAGAAGTCCAATCGCATGGTATACTTATTTTCTCCCATTGGCGATTGCTTTTGCGGTGGCATTTTTTATCGCCTCAGCTGTAACAGTTGCACCTGTAGTGGCATCCACTTCAACGGATTGAACCTTTATAATTTTTGCTGGCATTTCCACCAGTGATGAATAATACTGTTTTTCACGATGCTGTACGATTTTCACTTTGCTAATTTTACTTTGTGCAATGGTCACTTCCACCTTCAAGTTTCCATTATATGCCTGGGCCGTTCCAGTAAAACGCCCGTCTTTAATTTTTGATAAATCAAAGGTCTCAAAAATACTTATGCTGTTTATACTGTCTCTCGCCTGGCTATGATTTAATTTGATTACAAAGTCGCGCCCGCTCTTCGCCTTTAAACATTTTTGATAATAGCTGATTGCCTTCTTGTACTGTTTATGATATCTGCAGGCATCACCGGCTGCCCGGTATGCTGCAACAGCATTTCGTTTGCTTGATTGCTCAGCAATTTTTAATGCCATTTTCAGGTCGCCAATTACCGACCATTGTTTAATCAAAGCTCCATAGCGCGAGCGATCGGTTGTTTTACCGCGTAAGATATCCTTTGCCATTTGCTTATTACCAAGTTGCAAATAACAATTGGAAAGTGCCACGCCATCCTTGCCGGCCTTTTCATAGAAATAAGCTGCCCTGGCCCAATCTTGTAACAGGTCGTGGTAACAGTGAGCGAGTTGCACATAACAACGCTTCAGAGTCGACTTGTCAGTCTTAAATTTACTGGCAAGAAAATGCATAAACTTTGTTCCCTGCTTAAAGCGACCCGGATTTTCATTTATGATACTCCACATATACTGATTGACATTTAAACGTGAATTCCAGCCCTTGCCCACAGGTTTTGCAGGATAACTCAAGTCCAACGACTTAGGATAATTCAGATTTACGGAGTTCCACCAGTCCGGCTTACTCTTTCCCGCCGCCTGGATCAGTCTGTTTATCTCGCTCTTTGATACTGCAGCTTTTGTATTTGAAGCGCTTTTTTTAGGTCTGGTCTTTGCACGCTTTGGCGATTTTTTGATACTGTTTTTTTTTGTATAGTTAAAGGGAATTTTTCGGCCATTGATCATAATAGATTTAATATCTTTTTTATGAAGTACAATGATTTTTCCGCTCTTTAATTTAAATTCATATCTGTGTTTCGATTCTTTTTGTATGAGACCTTCAAGCATCGACCCATCCGATTTATTTATCGTGTCCTGACAGCATATGCTAAGAATAATGCACAAGTAAACTATTAAATTGCGATACATGAATAATAAACCTTTATCTATAAATCCTGATTAATAACTCATTATATATAGAACGACCTGAAGTCGCTATTATTGTAGTAAAAATTATCCCGAATAGGAAGATGAATTTATACTAATTTATTTGTCCTTCCCGGCCAAAGAAAACACACGTTATTTTATACGTCCATGGTTCAAGGTGGGGGTCCAACTTAAAAGTCCCCATTTTCTCCTTGTAGTGGAATAGGGGTTCTCAGGGAATCATTTCCTGAGCCCTATCGGGAGGAATAGAAAAACACATGCTTCTCTTCTATAGTTCCTGTAAATCTTTTTTGAGCATTTTCCGGGACTCATCATCGTTCACATCATTGCAATGTTGTGTCGCTTGCTCCAATGCTTTTACAAAATCCTCACCGGCTCCTTTTTGAGCACGTGCTAATGACTCATAGCCATAGCCTAAATAAAAGGGGTTTAATCCAGCTCGTTCAGAAATTTCAATGCACTGATTTGCATAATTCTTAGCCTGGTTAAATCGATAGGCGATCGTATAGACTCTCGCCAATTGCCAAAGTCCAATCGATAAATTTTGATCTGTCTTATCCTCCACTCGATTCCAATGCCAGTAAGAGACCTCAGCCAAACGAACCATTTCTTCCTTTTCTAAATCAGATTGCTCAGATTTATCAATTAGTTTCCAGCAA
Source organism: Lentisphaeria bacterium (assembly GCA_013215875.1). Lineage (GTDB taxonomy): Bacteria > Verrucomicrobiota > Lentisphaeria > JABSQK01 > JABSQK01 > JABSQK01. The sequence continues at coordinate 1,350 of JABSQK010000145.1, read as the reverse complement.
TCATTAAAGGCAGATATAGCAAATGTTTTGTCGATGTCTGATTCGTTTTCCATGATTCTCCTAATTATCTAAAAAAGTTAAGATCCTTAACTATAATGATGAAACGGAAAGAGTCGCTTCATATTGCCCTTTACAAATAAAGCTGACGCTCAGCATTGCATGCTGTCTTTACTCGCAAGCTCGCTACTCTCAAAGATGGACTCCTCACATGCTCGTTGCTTTCAGCTCACCGAGCACTTGGGCTTTAACCGCCGGAGGCATAAGAGTGAATTCCCTAAGAACCCCGATATTAGGTTTGTTTTACGATGTATTAGCCAGTTGAATTTGTAGAGATCGAGTTGCCCATTCGATCAGAATATCTGGATGTTCTATAACTTCGGATGGGATTTCGTAATATGACATCACCGTGTTCTTATCCTCATAGGGTTTAAACTGATTGGAACCTGCAGTAATAAATTCATTTACGTTTGATTCGTTGACTTTCAGGTACGCCACATCATCACTCACCAATCCAAACATTTTCCCATTGCGATACAATCCTGCGCCACCAAACATCCGTCGGGAGCTTACATCGCCCCAATCGGAGAACTGGTCAAGTATGAAGGAAAGATATGCTTCTGTAACAGACATGATTTTTACGATTCCATTGTTCAGATTATGTTATTACTTTTATATATGCGTGTCATAACTCAATTTCCTAATAATTTCAGCAGCAGCAAACTACCAGCACCGACAAGCAAGTTTCAATTGAAGGATTATTTTTTGTTCTTTTTGAGGTCTTCTTCAATCTTAAAAATTGCACGTTTGGCATATTCTTCCAGATAGGTTCCCCCATCAACCGCCTGTAAATGTTCCAAGGCAGGTTTTGCTGCAGCACCAATTCTGGCTAAATCCTGGCTGGCATAATGAGAAAATTGGCTTTTCGTTTTTAATTCCTTTATTATATAATGGACAGCCAAGTTGTCTTTCTTAATCTGCCATAATGAATATGCAGCAGAGATCCGGGTTAATTGATCCCGATGATTTAAGACAATATCGTGTAAAAATATTGCACTTTTTTTCGTATCTGTTGACACTTTCGGAAGCATGCTTGCTGCAAGGTTTGACAAAAAACCATCTCGTTCTTTGAGTATTTGATACAGTATATCCTGGCAGCCTTTTCCATGAGGCCCCATACGGGATAAGGTCGCGATAATGTGAAATTTCAGGCTTTTACTATTATGAATGTTACTATGAATAACTTTATAATTATCGGTAAACCATTTTACTGTCTCTTTTGTATTGCCGGTAATTTTCCATATAGCAAAAGTGGCTTTACATTTTATATCCATATTACTTTTTCTTTGTAGT
>JABSQK010000144.1 GCA_013215875.1 Lentisphaeria bacterium | reverse complement strand
CTGAAGGATTAAGTCCTAATGAATATGAAAAGAAGAAATCAAACGTAAAGGTCGCTTAACCCTTTGTCTACAAAAAGGGGGGAACTTCAGTTTCCAATATAAGTTAAGGTTAGCGATTTTAAAATTTCTTTTAAGCATCGTCGCATCCACCACGAACAACCTTAGCTCAACGACCAATTTAGTAGATTCGAAGCAATAAACTCCTAATTCTATAAATACTATAAATGGAGTGAGAAATATGGAATTCGATGAAAAAAAGATCGTGATTTACAACAACCTTAAGGGGAGGTTTCAATGCAAATACTGCTTCAAATACCTCGATAAACGAGGATTGAATGTTCATCAGCCTATCTGTGAATATCGTAATGGAGATTGGAAAATTGAAGTCAAAGATAAAGAATATCATTGTCGATTTTGCAATGAACAATATGGGTCAAAAGAAAGTCTTGGGGGTCATTCCACCATGTGTATGGGAAACCCCAATAGAAATGAAACGATAGAGAAGATTGCCCTTAAAAGGCGTGGAAAGAAACATACACAGGTCACCAAGGACAAGATCTCAGCATCGATGAAAGCGTTCTGGAAATTAGTTCGTTCATATAATGGTAGTTTTGTAAATAAAGTAAAAATCATCGATAAAATTACTCCAGAAAATAATACACAAATTATATTCGATGACGATTTTTAAGTGAAATAAAGATACAATCTCTTAACATGGCTATAGGCTATGTCAAGAGTTTTATGTATCTCTCAGTTTTACGCAACATCGGGTATCAAGTCATTTTTATGCAATAAATCAATCATTGATGAATGATGGTCTTCAATATATTTAAAACGAATTGCCAAAATCAGCAACCAAGATGACAAAGCACTAATTTCGTGATCGTCTATATTGAATTTTATTACTATAGCATCTTCAGTTATATCTATTGTGAAAATAGTGCAAACTTTATCAATATAGGGTAAATATCGGAATATATTCGTCACCGACTTATTGTTTTTCTCAAGACATATATATAGAGAAGTTTCATCGGTGATATCATATGGAGTTTTAATATCACAATCCATCAATGTAAATATAGTTTCTAATATTTCCATCTCTTTATTTTCTGTAATATTCATATTTTTGTCATCTAATAGACCTACAAATTCTAAATATGCAGATTCTTCTTCTGATGCTATTGCATCAAATGCAAATTCAGGTTCCAAATCATTTATATGACTGAAAATATTAACAACCTTTTCAATAGATGACTTATTTATTATTTGTTGGTATAACACATTGAGATCCGTATCATTATTAAATTCCAGACCCTTACTTTGGCTAATTTCTCTCAGAATATCAAGATATTCATTGGACATTTTCATATAGGCATTACGAATTTCATTCTTATTTTCTCCATATAAATGAATAAATCCATTTATAATACCCACTAATCGATAGTTACTCAAAATTTCATCCAAACCGATATCATTCTCAGCATCTCCAAACATAAAATCAAGGATGGCCTCTTGAATGAAGGTTTCGAACATTTGATTTCTTTCCATTTGCAATTTTTCATTTTTATTCATCTTATTTTTCCTTTTGTGATTTTGACTGAAAATATTAACAACTTTTTCAATAGATGATCCTTGGTTTGTTTGTTGAGACCTGATGAAAGAATTTTTACTTAATCCATCAGGTCTAGGTTTTGATTGTAGCAAAACTCCTTCAAGATTACCAAATTTTACAGCATCTTCTTCAGTAATATTTTTTTCATAAAGTAAGAATTTGACTTTTTCTGCCCAGTTTTCCGATCTTCCTTTGGATATAATTCTTGTATATATTTCTGTTGTGTACCCACTCCAATAGGATATATCTTTTAGTTCGCCAAAAGCCTGAGAAAACCATTCATATTCTTTAGAGTCTTTTTTATAACCGCTTTGAACAATCTTCCAATTTTGTCTATCATTAAAGGGTTCGCACCAAATATCTTCAACAATATGAGGATTAATTGAGTCTATTAATTCTTCAAGCATCCCAGTTTGGATCATATTCCTCATCGAACGAGACCTTATCTATATAAGGTCTAGTTCGATTCTCAAACTGGCGATTTTATCCTCCTATGCAGGGTCTAATACCTATTTTTTCAACTGAAGTCATAATTACTGCGTATACACTGGAGTCTGAGAGCTCAGAATCGATTGTAGTTGGTTGGAAGAACTCACTGATTGTTGTATAGTAGAAAAATAATGGAAAAAAAGAGATAACCAAATGTCATTTAACATTATCCTTCCAAATCGGGCTGGGACCAGTGAAGCAGAAACTCTCGAAACTGAGAATAACATCGTTCTTATCGGTGCGAACGGAGCTGGCAAATCTCGACTTGGTATTTGGATTGAACAGAAAATCCAAAATAGCATAACAACACATAGGATAAGTGCTCAAAAGACTTTGAATATTCCAGAGTTTGCTCAGTTAAAAAATTTAGAACAAGCTGAAAAAGAGTTACTATTGGGCACCTCAGCAGATCATGCTTCAATTGGTAGAAAAATCCATGACAGATGGGGAAGTTCTCCAGCTACCTTTCTTTTAAATGACTTCGATAAGCTTTTGTCATTATTGTTTGCACAAACAGCTGAACGAGATAGAGAGCATACTGCACAAACTAAAGCAACCCAATCATATGTTGCTGTTCCAGATGCGCCAATTGATATTATAGTGAATATTTGGTCAGACATCATGCCCCATCGTCAATTAAAATTCAACGATGGTAAAGTATTAGTCCGTAAAGAAGGTGAGACAGAGTATCATGGTAAAGAAATGAGTGATGGAGAAAGAGTCGCACTTTACCTAATTGGCCAATGCTTATGTGCTCCTGATAATGCTGTTTTAATAATAGATGAACCAGAGATTCACCTCCACAAATCTTTGGTGGACAAACTTTGGAACAAAGTCGAAGAATTATCTCAAAGTAAACTTTTGATATACATTACACATGACCTTGATTTCGCATCCTCAAGAACTGACGCCCATAAATTTTGGATTAAGAGTTACAATGGTAATGACCTTTGGGAATGGGATGAGGTTCCAGTTGACGACTCTTTACCAAATGGATTGATATTAGAGATTATAGGTAATCGTAAGAATATAATATTTAGTGAAGGTGAGAGTGGAAGTTTAGATACCACCGTATATCAATTGGTTTATCCTGATTTTCACATAATCCCTAGAGGTGGAGGAGATAAAGTCATTGAATCGACAAAAGCACTAAGGGATAATGAAAAAATACATCACCTGAACACATTTGGACTAGTAGATAGCGACTATAAGGAAGATGAAGAAAAAAAGGCTATGCTAACTCATGGGATTTACACGATTCCTGTAGCAGAAATAGAAAATTTATTTTGTATCGAGCCTGTGCTCAGAATAATTGCAGAACATTTATTATTAGACCCAGATCAAAAAGTTAATGAAGTGACTGAATACTTGATAAATTCTCTTAATGACGAATTCAATATTCAAGTCTCGTCAAAATCTGAAAAAATTGTGGAATATAAACTTGGAGCTTATTCTAAGGAAAATCATAATCTGCAAGGATTAGAGGATGGTCTTAAGACGACGTTAATCAGAATTGATATTCCAGCTATCTATGAAGCTACAGAGTCCAAGTATAGAAAAGCTATTGACGAAAAAGATCTACAACAATTACTTTTAATCTATAACAGAAAAAGTCTTCTAGATAGAATTTCAGGAATATTTGGTTTGGAAAATGGCCAATATGGAAAGCTTCTAGTTCGATTATTAAAAGGCCCTAAGAAGGATGAATTAATTGAGGCATTAAAACAAATCCTGCCAACAATAAATGTATAGTGAAAACACATAACAAATCACTGCACTGGATTTTTACTCCGCTCCATAAAAACCAGTGAGTTAAGACGTTGTCTGAAAGAAGAAATGAGTCAAATAAGCATATTCGGTGCTAAAGAAATGGAGGAAATATGAGAAATATTATTTTAACGATATGCATGATTTACTCTAGCACCTTGGCTGTAGCTGATCATCATGCAAAAAAACTACACCCTGTGTACAGGGGACTAAAGCTTGGACTATCTAAAAACGAAATTCTAAAAACTGTCAAACCCTGGTCTTTGAAACTTAAAAAAACAACCCAACATTATGATGTAACATTAAATAAAATGGTTTCTAACCCCAATATTTGGTGGATCGGCGAACCTGGGCAAAAAGAATGGATACAGCTCAATTTCAAAGAAGACAAAGTCGTTATTCTCGCTGTATTTTTAACCAAGAAAACAAGAAATGAAATAGACAAATTCATAAATATCTACAGCAAGTTTCCAATCATGAACCCTAAGAAAGAGCATGCTAAAAATGGTTTTGTAATGGGTTCTTTTGATGCAGAAACAAAAGATTATCAATGCTCTGTCAGTTGGGGAACCGACGACCCTATATACAAAAAAACATTCCGCTTTGATATCCAGATATCTGACTTAAATTTATATAAATAAATCGAGTGATACCATGGGCTCAACACTGGAATAACTGGGAGTTAGTACAAGATACAATGCGTCAAGCACAAGTATTAGCCACTGAAATCAACCATACTATAGCTGAGTCCTTCAGTAAAAATGCTAACAAGCAGTCTGACAATTGACAAACCGTCCTTCGTCCGTTATCTTAATTATCAATTTCAGGGACGTTATATGCACAGCTAGATTAAAAATTTGTTTTGCAATGGTGATAGCAAAAGCAAAATACATTCATTCACCATAAAATAAGAGGACCGTTATGAGTAAAGGTACAGTTAAGTGGTTTAATGCAGATAAAGGGTTTGGTTTTATTACACCAGAAGATGGAGGAAAAGATTTATTTGTTCATCATTCGGAAATTCAATCAGGTGGTGACTATGCAACATTGAATGATGGTCAAGCCGTTGAATACGAAGTTGGCGAAGGTCAGAAAGGCCCATGTGCAAATAAAGTTGTTGCCGTTTAAACAGCAAGCATATAACAAGCTAAGCCAGCAGGATGCAGCAAAGCTGCACCTCTACTTAGGGCGTTCTAAGAGGAAAAAAAGATAATGACTGCTGAAGAATACTTATCGAAGGTAAAAGTAAAATATAGCAATCTAAAGAACTACCGTGATACGGGAGTAGCAGGTTCTGCCAGTGGTGAAGATCATAGGGTGACATTCAATACAGACTTTAACCGCCATTCTTACTACAAGGTTCAGTACACAATTCATTCTGAAAAGATAGACGAATGTTTGAATCACCTTATCTATTCAGACTTCAATACTCTAAAATTAGAAGGTGATTGGGAGAAATTTCAGAAAATTATTGATACGAATACCCCCAATAGTTTGCCAGACATTATAGCCTGCACAACAGGCATTTCGTGGGGAGCTACGCATTCCATTTCCGCATTACTGATGGATAATGTTGGAGGATTTAGAATTACGGATATAAAAGAACCTGAATTTGTTGGTGATATTGATACAGTGACTACTATAACAGGAAATCATCCGTGGGTAGAGAATTGTCAGATTACTGTTGTTTTTGATGACATGCTTATTCAGAGTATAGAAAGACCATCTGAAAAATATATAATTAAGTTTAAGCCCGAAATATATTAAAACGTTATAAGTATTCACTTCACATAAGGCTGGGTTAGACGAAATTCTTAAATTAAGCGAAGAAATATAATAATGGAAAAAAATTACAGTCAGCTGGTTGAAGAAAACCAGAGATACTATCCCTTCTTCCCTGGTGGATTCTCCAATCACAGGTCCATGGTGTTATATTGTTTAAAGCGGATGGGCGCATCCAATGATGTTCTAAGCCTCCAAGCTAGTGAAGATCATTGGCAATGGCTGAAGCGACGTTTTGACTTCTTTTTTGAACCCGTTGCCCATTCAAAATCCAGAGTGACCCGAGACAATTGGATGGAATATGTAGGCAATAATTCTTATTATCCTGATTATCTGGAATGGCTTTTAACAGAAGAAATTTGGAATAATACCGAATTGCTAAACGAATTATCAAATTTACTGAGGCACCAGATTGACGCTGATCTTTTTCACCCTGTGATCAGATACGCCATGGGAGTGGATGATAAAGATACCGCCGAACAAGGAATATCTTTGGCATATTGGTTAGTCAGCGCAAATAAAAATACTAAGGATTCACAACAGTGTAACGATTCAATCCACAACAACATTGAATCATTGTTATCAGATTTAACAATCTCAGCCGACTTTATAACATTGCATTATCTGACTTCCTTCATTGCCATTAAATCGTTGCCTAGAAGTCAACAGCAGGTATTAATGCCTCATTATAAGTTTCTTTTGAAACGCTATACGGACGGAAGAATCAAAGGTAATAACACAGATCGCCTGTCCCGTGTTGAATTTGACAAACTGAAAACTGAAGCAAAGAACATCGCTTTCGCAAGCGCAGATCCCCATGTAGTGAAGAGTATATACGCCATTCTCGAACTCCAAAACTACGGTGAATTTCAAGGGTCATGGGGGGCCTTGAATAAAATGATGGTTACGAGTTACTAGATCGATGCAATTTTGCTTACACATTACAGCAACATATGATGAAAATAATTTGGATGAAAATAAGGGAGAGATTCGACAATGCTTCCTTGATTAAAAAAATAGAATTTTCGGAAGATCTGATGTTTTAGGGACTATATAAAAAGCCATATGAAGAGTGTTGAGGGCTTAACGGATATAGAATGAAGCTTATAACAATAAAATTGAACACGTTCATTTTGGACGTTATGTGGGTAATAAATAAATACAAACTGGCTAAATATTAAGATTAAGTTATTGTCTCTACCATGACTGATATCGAACAAACAAAGCCCTCTCCAATGATCCGTATTGCTGATCTACTGCACCTTGCCCTGAAGCTTGCAAGGAAGAGATGGTATGTAATACTGGCTCTTCTGGCTCTTCTGCTGATATTTGCTTCTCTAGTGCTGCTGACGATATGGAAAGTACATAAAGTGCAAGTGGTGATTAAGCAGCTAAAGGAAGATAATCCGAAAGCAGATTTCAAAAAACTTGATCAGAAATTTGCAAAGCGACCTTTGACTTTACTTGATCTTTATAGGACTCAAGTAAGTGACATAAGCGCCCTGAAAGGAATGCATTTGGAATGGCTTAGGCTTGATAGAACTCAAGTAAGTGACATAAGCGTGCTAAATGGGATGCCGTTGAAAGAGCTTTATCTTAATCGTACTCAAGTAACTGACATCAGCGCATTGAAAGGAATGCCATTGGAAAAACTTGATCTCAACGGCACTCAGGTAAGTGACATAAGCGCACTGAAAGGAATGCCGTTGATAAGGCTAATCCTTCCAACATCTGCCAAGAATATAGAATGGCTTAAAGATGTAAAGACTCTTGATAATATCAACGGCAGACCAGCAACTGCTTTCTGGGAGGAATATGATGCTCAGAAAAAATATAAATCTAAATCACAGAACAAGCAGTCAGATAATTGACAAACCGTCCTTCGTCCGTTATCGTGAATTATCAACTGGGACGTTGGGTCTAAATGATGAAGATTTTGATGACCAAAGATGAAGTGGAAATATCTGGGGACCTGCAAAGCCTCAATATCGTCGGCAGAATTATATCTGATTTCCTTTTGGAATCAGATTGTGAATGTACTGTATATGCTGACCAAGTTGCAGATCCCAGTCCATACACCATGTCGGCACAGCAGCTCATCGTTACGAAATCTGATGGCCCAGCCAAGATTACTATATCAGAGCCAGATACGCTCTGCCTCTCAGGCTCCGTTGATAATATCGAACGTTTTCTTAGTTTTATGGAATTTGATGGGCAAACCCCTAACGGCACTCACAACCATTTCGATGGGTTGGCAGGCGATGGCTTTGTCGCAGAGGATTCAGTTGAAACAGTATTAACCCTAATGAATACACAACAAGAGAATTGAGTGTATTTGCACGTACTGCGAAAAATACTAATTCTAGACGTTTTGTGGGGAATAAATGAATGGGCAGAAAAATGAAAATCAAGGAAGATGACTATCCAAAGCCAGGTACCGTGCTTCTTATGCCGTTTAAAGGAGGGATGTTTGGAGCTGCAGGATAATAAGGACTCAACCAGGCCCTTATGGTGCCACAGCGTTGATTGCTGCATCTCCTATATTTACCAAAGATCTTCCTGAGCTTAACAATAAGGCCATTGGTAAAACAGTTGTTATTGGGTGGTGTTCGGAGCTACCACCTACTGATTTTGAACTGTTGGGTGTTATTAAACTGAGCCCTGAAGACCTTGATGCTGAATCGAATAGTCATCCCTCATGGGAATTTTTGGTGAACTCCTGCCTACATGGAATGGGATACGATATGACGGAGGAGAGTACTGACAGCAGAGATGAAAATTGTAGTCTGGATATAAAAGTTATTGATATCGATGATAGATTCGCTCTGATTGTTGAATGCTTTGATGAACAAATTATTGCAGAGTTTCAAGAACTTGGTTTTGACGGAAATGGATATACTTGGTGTGGTATTCTCGAGTCAATTGCTCGGTTTATCTCTGAGGATAAAGCAAGAGAAATACTTCATACTCCAGAAGCTGATAACGCAATGGCCATTCATAATAGTAAAGAGTATCTTGAAGAAATTGCTAGTAAAATTAGGCATGCATTTGAAGACTCTGAATATATGAAGATTGTTGTTCAAGGTGCAGATCCTGAATACATAGAATGAAACAGAACAAGCGCTCCGTGGATTTCATTTCTACCATCTCGTGTTATGTTAAAATGAAGCAACAATCGGGCCGCTGAGCTTGAATTAGTTTAGGATATTACTAATTGGATAATGAAGAATATACAGGATGCCCATTCCCAGTGCCTCATCCAGAGGTCGTAGAAAGCTGTATAGATTATTGGTTTGATGATGAAGAAGCTTTGTTGACAACCCAAGACAATCCAGTTATACCATCAGGTTATAAAGTGATAGCAAGGGATCCAGGCGATGACTTAATATTAGTATCTGAAAATGATGCAATATATTATTGTAGACACGAAACGGGAGATCTCATTAAACTTGCGGAGAACATAGAAAGCTTTATAAAAACGATTGAAATGGATTAAAGGTTAAAGGGAGAAATAGCTATGCCACTTACAGATATATTATCTTGCAATGAAAATGAACTCAGTTAATTAATCAGTCATGAATCTGAGAGTGATGGACAGTGGTTTCAGGCCAAGAATATTGGAATGATAGAACTAAGCAAATTGGGCGAAATGTTATCTGTCGCTTCATATGACGAATTAATGGATGATTTCGAACTTGTAGGAGAGCCTTTAGAAGAAGGGCCGTGGCCAATGGCTATACCGAGCAAGTTATCGGATAAATTAATGATTATTGAAGAGGACGAGATAATATCTGTTTGTGCTAAGTGGGTAGAAATTGAAGAGTTTTATGATTCAGATAAAGAGGGGCTTTCTCAATATATAAAAGAATTAAAAGAATTTTTGAATGCGAACCCTGCCCCATTCTTCTTAGTAAATGCACTATGAGTGAAACTTCAAAAAAAGACTTTGGATATAAAAGCATTCGACCATGAGTGAAGAGAAAAAAGATATTGGAGAGCAATTCATCAAAACAAATAAGATTTTTGTTTTGAGAGAACAAAAATTCGAAAACGTAACTTTTGGAAAGTTTAGTCTTTCTCACTTGCAAGGGCAGGTATTCATTGAAAATGTTAAGTTTATCAATTGTGAAGTCCAAAATGGTTTTTGGATTAGGGATCATG
>JABSQK010000143.1 GCA_013215875.1 Lentisphaeria bacterium | reverse complement strand
TAAGGGATTTTACGGTATTCAAATTATATACAAAAGCACAGCCGTTTTTTGTAAAGTGAAAATAGACAAGGAGCAAAAGTGTAGAAATGGAGTTATATGACTAACTATAAAGCGAAAATGTGTTTTTCACACAGGCTCGGAGACGTTTTTTCTATGTAGTTAAGCGATTCTTCGCTGTCAAAGCTGCGAAACGCCCAAGAATGGGCTCACTACATAGCGCGCTTACTGCATTCTGGCACTATTTGGGAAGTTCTATATGTTTTTCACACAGCCTCGGAGAGCCCGACGTTGAATGCTAACGCTCAGCATTTCATGATGTCTTTACTTCGACTGCGGCTGCTCGGAATAGCAATTCGACTGCGGCTGCTCGGAATAGCAAATTGATAGCTTACTTAAATACGATAAATGCGTTCCGCATTATCGTGAAAGAGTTTGCTGCGTTCGTCATCGCTAAAGTCTTTAGTGACTTCATCGAAGCCCGCCCAGAGTTCTGTATACGTACTGAAGATTCCATCAACCGGATAATTGCTGGCAAACATACAACGCTCCATGCCAAAGAGTTCTATTGTTCGCAAAACATAGGGGCGAATATCGTCAACCGTCCAATTCGGCATGGTCATGGGCAATCCGGAAATTTTCACTGAAACATGTGCGTGCTCAGCCAATAAAGCCATGCCGTCTTCCCATTGTTTGAAACTGGCATAGCTGTATGCCAAAGGCATGCCTGTGTGATTGATGATCACCGGTACCTCTGGAAAATCGCCAACCATTGCTGCGGCCATTTCCATTTGCCAGGGCCAGATTTGCAGATCGAAGGACATAGTATAATTTGCCATGTGGGCATAACCTTCTCGCCACTGAGGATCGGTCATAAGATCGCCGCGTTCTATAAAGTTTAGATGCGGATTATCAACACCGCTATTGAGTATCTGGCGAATACCGCGCGTATTAGCAAATGCCGCATGGCCCGCTAAAACAGCATCGACATTTGGATCAAGAAAATCAGCGAAAGCGACAAAGGCATTTGGCATTCCCCGGGATGCCGGAGCAGTGGCAATGGAATCGAGCCATGCCGTTTCACCCGGCGGGTTGCTCGGATCGTAACCCGTTTCAATGTGCACCGACTTCACCAGCTCATAGGGGCTCGATGCTCCATCCGCCTGAAAATCCGCAATGAAATAGTTGCTGCAGATTTCGCTATAGTCCCCAAAGATGTGGATCGGGGGATCGGCCTCAAGCCATCCGTAGTGATTTTTATCCATATCCCATATATGATGATGTGGGTCAATCATTTTCATCGTAGTCTCCAAATTGTGAAAACTAACTGATCGTTCCAATGATAAAATTCAAGTCTTAAGCCTAGCTAAGTGGGATCGCGTCTTAAATACAGCTGCAAATCGTTCTTTCTCATGACAGTAGAGATAAGCAACTCTTTATTGAATTTTTATAAAATAAATGACTTATCTTACTTGATTGGGTTCTAACATGCTGTAGTATTTAGTACATATACGCTAAATAAATTGGAGAATCAAAAAAAATGAAGTTGAAGCGACAGTTTACACTTATAGAATTGCTTGTGGTTATTGCCATTATCTTGATTCTAGCAGCTATGCTTCTCCCTGTTCTCGGCCGAGCAAAGGAAAAAGCCCGTCGTGTAACCTGCATGTCCAACTTTAGTCAATGGGGCATGTCCGCATTATCTTTTGCTGCAGACAATAACGGATTTTTTCCTCGGGCTTTCGTAAGTCGATCTGTTTATGGTGCGCATCTGTGGCCCATCGCTTTGAGAGCAGATTGTACAGGAACAGACTCCTACGACACCCCGTCATTTGGCCATTTAACATGGATGTCAGGTGGTACACGTATGGAGACGTGGAGGGAATACGGTTTAACAAACGAATCTGCAACATGCCCCAGCGTCTTCGGCAGCTTTTATACAACTGAAGGCTTTACTTGTCAAAATGATGGCTGCGATGCTCCTGATTCAGGAGGCTGGGACAACTGTTATGATATGCATAATCAATACTTCGGAGGCTGGTCTGGCAAAGTGACAGCGGTATCAACAACAGGCGTTAGCGGAATGAGCTTGATCGATAGAGATAATGGATCTGTTGCTCGTTGGGATACGAATGGCACAGGAACTCCTGCCAACAAGACATTCGATAAAAATCCTGATACATCGCCGTTAGCGGCCGATAGAGTTCATTATGGCCGAGCCTGGAATGCTCCGGGGTCTGAATACTGCTATCAGGTGGCACATCCAACTCCAAATGCTTCTGCTTCTGCGTATTCAGGAAGTGGTTACATGAACCCAGCAGGCCAAAATTCAACCAGTGGTGGACTTATTGTCGATTATCAAAATGTGCTCTATGCTGACGGCCATGTTGAAGGGCTTAACTACAGTGATTACACGCAGCCTCTAACAATGCTAAATGCCGATGCTGGTGGCACCGATCTAAGTGGTTGGGCTGCCTGGTGGGGCGGAAACTAGTTCCAGCTGAGACAACAAATCCAGACTTAAATTCTACATTTAATCCTGTCTATAAACAGTAAAAACCCTTAGATATGAATGCAATATTAGTACTTTCATGCATTCATTTATTCGATATCTCTCTTATTATTAGTGTTTTATGATCTTATTCCCTTGACCAATCTATTTATTACTATACTTTTAATTAATAGTTTTATTTATAATAAATACAGGAGAGAGATATGAAACTTAAGCGCCGGTTCACACTTATAGAATTATTGGTTGTCATTGCTATTATCGCTATCCTCGCAGCCATGTTACTTCCAGTACTAAGCCGTGCAAGGGAGAAAGCCCGCCGAACAGTCTGCGCATCAAACTTCAAGCAATGGGGCCTGTCAGCTCATATGTTTGCGGGTGATCAGAACGATTTTTTTCCGCGTGCATTCGCCGCGAGAAATAGTATAAGTTACCGTTTGTGGCCCATTGCCCTAAGAGGTGACTGCGATGGTGGAGACTCTTATGAAACACCGTCATATGGTCACCTAAACTTTATGTCCGGTGGCACTCGCATGGAAACCTGGCGCGAATACGGCATGGATTATGATTTTACAGAATGCCCCAGTTCTTTCGGCAGTTTTTATACGAGCGAAGGCAATAGCTGTGGTCATAACGGAAGTGTAGATGTTGGCGGTTGGGATGGTTGTTATGACATGCACAACCAATATTTCGGCGGCTACAATGGGATCGTTCCAGGAGATTCTACTACAGGACCAAGCGGTATGACCATGATCGAAAGAGATGGGAATGTTGTTGCACGGTGGGAACAAAATGATGTCGGAGCACCGGCAGACAGGCCAATCGATAACAATACAGATACGGCTGTACTTGCTGCAGATAGAGTTCATTATGGAGCAGGATGGGGTGCCCCTGGCAGTCAACATTGTTACCAGGTGGCACATCCCACGCCAAGTGCCTCTGGAAGTACATATTTTGGCAGCGGTTACATGAATCCACCGGGCCAAAGTGCAACCAGCGTTGGACGTATCGTCGATTACCAAAATGTGCTCTATGGCGATGGGCATGTCGAAGGATTAGGCTACGGTGCTTATACGCAACCGCTAGATGTGTACCAAGCGGATGCAGGATGGAATAATCTTAGTCAATGGGCCTCCTGGTGGGGCGGAAACTAAAACTCGCTCTGCACCGGCAAGCTTCACTTTATCTTGATTCGAAAGTAATAGATACTGTGGGCGCTTCTGGCCCATTTCTTTTGGCCGATCATTTCAATCGTATTCGACAGGGTAGATCCATTACGAACTGTTGGGATAAAAAACATCTTCACGTGGTTTTTGATTGGGAGTTTTACTGCTTTGCCGACCGTTTTTCCATTCTTAACCTGGACGATATAATTCGCCCCCGCGTAATATAAGACATAACGTTTGCCGGCTGGGGTTGTATGAAAGCGGGCCCATCGTCCCGGTTGAGCACCTTTCTGTCCTTCCTTCCAATCATAAATGGCTTTGGTCGAGACCAATTTACCGTTCGACAACAGGGAGCAATACAACGTGACCCGTTGTTTCTTCTTTGTCGGAAATGCGGCTTTAATTTTGCGACTGTTCGAGAGCTCGCGCCCATACCACAGCAACCAGACTTTGCTTTTGCTTTCGATTAGTATATCCGAGGCTTTTGTGTAACCATCCATTTCATCGTAGTTAGCAATTTCGACCCACTTACTAAACTTACCTGTACGCACATCCGGGCTCCAAATGTAATAGAGCCGGCGAAATACCCAGGATGATGTCATTCCCCTAAATTTTTCTACCGGTTCCTGGATATCGCTCACACCAACATAATGGGCTGCCCAGTCTTTGATCTGGGATGCTGCATAGCATATGCGCATCGAGACGCCACGTTTACCATACATGCCGCGAGGATAAGTGATCTTACCATTCTTTATTAATTTCGTACCTTCATAACACGCCCAATAGGTTTGATGGATGGATGGGTTTTGGTAAAATAACAAGGACGTATTATTTTCAGCATCAACAGAAAAACTGCGGTAGCTATGTTGATTTGCCTGAAATTTCCCACCCCAGTCAACCGTCAATGGTGAAAGCTCTGCCTTATCTTTTTTGGGATTAATAAAGAGAAGTTTAGCAGTCGAGTTTCTGGGCTTGGCATCTACTGGATTGCTTGATATAAGGACTGTGCCGTCTTTCAGGGCACCTATGGGACAGGGCTCGCGTTCGCTGGTATCGCCGCCATCGGCAATGCGCAGCATCTTACCATCGGTCTTTTTAAATAGCACCCATCGCACATTATTTGGGTTGGCTTTTTTAGGCATGTGCTCTATACCAGTGGCATACACTTCTTTGCCGCGACGAACAATACAGGAGTTACCAGTCGTCCAGAAGGCCCCGGATCCATTACTTGGCCAGGTATATTTGTACATTTCATTTTCTTCTTCCAATTCAAGTTTAATATCTGCTGCATGGGCCAAACCCAGCATGGTAAAAAACAGGTACGTCCATCTAAGTAGTGAGGGTTTCCAAAAAGTCATTCGTCAATCTCCATATGTTTTATTTCTACCAGGCGTATGCTTCTGGAGCCGCCCCGTATCCGGGGAATATTTCTTTCAACTTTTCCAACGCTTGATCTTCCAAAACTAAGTCCGCAGCTTTTAGAGCATTGTTCAATTGCTCCGCCGTCCGCGGACCAATGACAAGCGCAGTTACAGCGTCTTGTGCTAAAATCCACGCCATGGCAAGGATGGCATCTTCCGTATCTAATTCCCTGGCAAGAGACGCTAGAGCCTCGAGCTGATCACGCATTTTTTCGGCACGTGCCTTGCCTTGGGATGAACGGGAATTCGCAGGAGCATCCAAAGCATGCCCGCTGAGCATACCCGATTCCAATGGACTGTAAACCAATACACCGATACCTAATTCTTTCGCTGCTGGTAAGACTTCCAATTCCGGTAAACGACAGAGTAAATTGTATTTATGCTGCTCGGAGACCAGGCCAAATTGCTGACGGGCTTCGGCCGCAGCCTGGGCTTGAGACAATTGCCAGCCAGGAAAATTGCTTGAACCAACGTAGCGAACCTTGCCCTGGCTCTGGCATTCGCCAAAGCTTTCCCAGATTTCGTCCCATGTCGTACGACGGTCTATATGGTGCATTTGATAAAGGTCGATATGCTCAACCCCAAGACGGTCCAGAGAGTCCTGGAGGTGACGGTGAATAATATACTTCGATAAACCCGGGGCATCGTTTGGTCCGTCGCTTGGATCTTTCATGGGTTGATAAACTTTAGTCGCCAGCACAAGCCGCTCACGACGGCTCGAATCCTGGGCCAGCCATTTACCGATGATCTCTTCGGTCAGACCGCAGTTCGTAAAATCGGGATAATGATTGGCAGTATCGAACATGTTTATGCCCGCATCAAGCGCTGCATCCATGATCGCAAAGGCTTCCGTCTCATCGGTAACCGTACCAAAGTTGTAGGTACCAAGTACAAGTCGAGAAATTTTTAGGCCCGAGCGGCCAAGAAATTGATAACGCATTAGTTACTCCTGATAGTTCGGGGTAAATTTAATAGATAATATATAAAGATCAAGGCAACTGAAAGTAATACAAACGAATCATTACGAGCCAGTAGCAAAAGAACTCGCAGGTTTCAGGCAGGCAGTGCTGCGATACCCAACAGAAACAGGGGTAATTGATTACTCATCAATGCTAAATAAGTGTTCTATTTAATCACTTGCTTCAGTCACTGTACAATTTAATGCGGCAGTAATTCCATTTAATGCCTTGCGGGCCTGATGGAAAAACCAGGTCGAGATTCTGTCCAAGTGCCGTGCCATTGCGCGGGCATGCCAGTGCAAAGCCAGAGTATTCGACTTTTTCGCTACCCAGGTCGAGCGGGATAGCTTTGTCCGTTTTAAATCCATCCTTACCCGCTTCATATATGACTGCCTTGCCGGCAGTGAAGCCGTCGCCCTTTCTTTTGCCGCCAGAGCCAAGGATGTAAAAATTGCCCCGGTCGTCTTCGATGATGCGGCAGTAAACCCCTGCGGCATCAGGGATGCGGGCCTCTTTCAGTTTTTCACCTGAAGCAGATAACATTAGATGGAAGCGCTGCTCTCTGCCTTTTGTACGTTCACCCTCAACCCGATAGAGTATATGCAAACGTCCCTTCGAATCGATGTAAGAATCATTCTGTGCATTGCAGAAAGAGAATGGGAAATCTGTCGTTCCTTTTTCTTCAATGAAGTGTTGTTCTTTGAATTCTGGCTTTAAAACATCCTCAATGTACCATGATCGAAAGGCATTAAATGAAAAGCCATGGGGTGCGCCACGAGGTGTTTTCTTCAAACCGATTTCATGCCAGCGCACATCCCGGGTGGATACAAGTTTTAGACTCGAAGGGCCAAGCGGAAACACATAGCTGTAACAATGACGATGCGGCAAAACCATTTCCTTAAAGGTCCATTTCTTTTCCTTTGCGGATAAAAATGCCAGGCGAAATTTTGGTGTATGCGGTTTTTCCCCTTCGCTTGAGAGCAGGCAGAGGTTGCCTTTCAAGTCAATGCCGG
>JABSQK010000142.1 GCA_013215875.1 Lentisphaeria bacterium | reverse complement strand
CGCGCTGTAAACGGCGATTGAACAGGCACGTCGGCGCAAGTTCGACTGTGGCGGCAGCATGTTCTGGATGTTTCCTGATGCCTGGGGTGAGATTGGTTGGTCGCTGGTGGATTACTACCTACGCAAGAAGGCCTCATACGATTATGTGCGTCGCGCGAGTGCTCCTGTACTGGTCTCCATAAAAGAGGAGGAGTGCGGGGTTTCGACCTGGGTGGTCAACGATACACTGGCACCGATCAAAGGGAAACTGGTCTGCAGACTCATGTCTTTTGATGGAACCGTCCGTTCGGAGACGACGGAGTCGGTTGAGATTCCAGCCAACGCATCGGTGTGTTGTAATATGGAACGGATGACCCTGATGCGCAGTGGTGACTTCTACCATGCCAGACTGATGGGCGCTGATGACGTGGTTGCGGAAAACATATTCCTGTTTATGAACTTCAAATCGGTAAAGATGGCGCAGGCAGAAGTGGTCTCACAGATTATTGAAAGAGAAGGGGCACGCGCGGTGCTGCGCTTGTCGTCGAACGTGTTTGCTCATTTCGTGCGGATGGATTTTCCAGCCGGGCTAGAAGCCGATGACAATTGTTTCGACCTTCTACCGGGCGAGTCTCGCGACGTTCTCCTGCGTGGCGACATTTCAGATTTGGATTCCCTGCGCGTGCGATGGCGCAACCAGGATGGAGAATAGTATTTATGAAAAAGAAACAGACCCTACATATTAAACAGGATAGAAAATAGTATTTATGAAAAAGAAACAGACTTTACATGTTATCAACGCCACACACTGGGATCGAGAGTGGCTACTCTCATTTGTGAGTTACCGCCGTCATCTGCTCCATCATAACGATCAGCTTATTGAACTCATGGAGCAGGATCCCGCGTACGGACACTACATGATGGACGGTCAGTCGATCTGCGTAGAGGACTATCTCCGCTTGCGGCCCGATATGGCAACACGGGTGCGCAAACTGGTGCGTGCCAAACGAATCCTGGTCGGCCCCTGGTACACGTTGCCGGATATGCCGTTGCTCAGCGGTGAAGCCATTACGCGCAACCTGCTGGTGGGTATTGCAACGTCCGAGTCTGTAGGCGGTGCGATGCGCGAGGGCTACACGGCCTGCTCTAACGGACAAATTACCCAGCTGCCGCAGATCTATAACGGATTCGACATTAAGAGTGCCGTCCTCTATAAGGGCCTCTCCGATCAGCGCGCCCCCCGCGAATTCCGCTGGCAGAGCCCTGATGGATCGGAAGTGCTGACCCTTCATCTTGGCGCACGCTATGGCCGTACCAATTTTTACTGCATGGTTTATCAGCCTGTGATCGCCAACGTGATTCACGACACGCCGGATCAGAACTGGGAGTACGAGTTCAAGGAAAACTCGATGCCGTTTCGTGTCGACGGACAACGCTATCATAGTCCTTACGACTATAATGCGATGAATGCTCCTGAGGGTTGGCACCCGCAACATCTCGGTCCCTATCTGGAAAAGCTGCGCAATCAGACCTCTGAAGGGGCGGCGACCTCTCACCTAGTTGGCTTCAATTGTATGGACCATACGATGCCCTTCCCTGTTACCCCTAAGCTGATTGCCGCAGCGAACAAGGAATTTTCCGACCTAACGGTAAAAGACAGTACGCTCCCCGAGGTATTCAAGCAGATCCGGCGCGAAGCAGGAGACGACTTGTCCATCCATGTGGGTGAGTTGCGCGATAGCAAGGTCACGGCTAAAGACCGAATGCTCTGGTGGGCGACGCTTTCCGGGCGCATGGACTTGAAGATGCTGAATCGGACGACCGAGCACATGTTGATTGATATGGCGGAGCCGGCTTGCACCTGGGCATGGCTGACGGGTGCCCCCTACCCTTCGGCATCTCTTGGCGAAGCATGGAAGCTGTTGTTGGCTTCACAGGCTCATGATTCCATCGACGGCTGCAGCCTCAGCAAAGTGGCCGATGACATTGTGGCACGCTTTACGGATGTGCAAGCAATGAGTGAAGGTGTTGTAGAGGATGCCTGCCACAGCCTACTGAAGTCGGCGCTGTTATTGAAGCCCGGAGTAGCGTTACCCGAGGCTCAAATTATCGTTTTCAATTTCGACGTCCGTCCACGCGGCGGATTCTGTCAGATGGAGATCGATTTGCCGACAGAGATGGCATCACAAGATTTTCACTTGCTGGCAGAGGATGGTTCGAGTATCGTGCCTGATGTGGCGCAACTGCATGAAGACGGTTCGGGTGTAAATGGTTTGGTCGGACGCCCCATGAGAACGCAACGATACAGGCTGCAATTCGATTCCCCGGTCGTCGCTCCCTGGAGTCGCCTGTCCCTGAAGATTGTCGCTCGAAAAGGCAGCCGACGGGCCGCGCAAAAGGGACTTGCTAGGGGTAAGCATGTGCTGGAGAATGAATTTCTGAAAGCCGTCGTGCGCGACGACGGCAGAGTGGATTTAACGCACAAGGAAACTGGTGCGATCTACAAAGGGCTACACTATTTCGAGGATATCGGCGATGTTGGTGAGCCTTGGAACTTCAGGCCCGCCGGCAAGACAGTAGTTTCTTCAGGAGCCACCGAAATCGAGCTCCTGGAAAACACGGCCTGGCGCTCGGTTGTGCAAGTGAAAACGAGCCTGAGCCTGCTGGCGGCTCGGTGTGATCAGCCAGAAGGAACAAAGAATAAGCGGGCAAAGGTCCACTTAAGCTCCCGCCTGATCCTTACCCGCTCGAGTCGCTGGCTTGAGGTCGAGACAACGATTGATAACAACTGTCGAGACCATCGCCTGCGTGTCTGCTTCCCAACGGGCATTAAGACGGATAAGACCTACGCCGGTGGTCAGTATAGTGTGGACGAAAGGGCTACGAGGTTACCGGACATGTCAGAGTGGATTGAACCAATAGACGGCTACCCGAACTACGGCTTCGCCGGCTTGAGCAACGATAAGCGTGGCTTGGCGGTGTTGAATATGGGCCTTCCCGAGTACTTTGTTACGGGCGAGAAGCATGATGTGCTGTCACTCACACTTCTGCGTGCTATCGGCCTGAAGCGCTGGCCGGTTGGCTATGGTGTAAAAGAAATGGAGGGCAGCCAAAGTCTTGGTCAGATGACTGTGCGCTACGCGCTCTATCCTCATTCAGGGGGATGGCAGGAAGGCAAGCTATTGCAGACATATCGCGAATTCGCCAGTCCGTTACTATGCTCGGAGCTGATCGGATCCGTTCGCAAAGGCGAGAAGAGCATGCTGGCTCTGGATGCCGAGAACCTTGAGATCTCCTGTGTCAAAAAGGCTGAGCGAGATGATGCATTAATTGTTAGGCTTTGGAACACGACCGATACCAAGCAAAAAGGCAAACTAAACATTGGCATTCCGTTTGAGTCGGTATCGACTGTAAATCTGAACGAGAATCCACTACCTGAAGCTGGAGCTACCCTGCGTACCACTCGACGTGTCGTTCGTCTGACGGTTGATCCCGGCAAGATTGTTACGTTGCGGTTCCAGTTTGCTTCGAAAGACATTAACAAAAAAGGAAATTCAAAATGACTGATAACAATAACACACGTGGGCCAGTAGCCTGTGAGGGTTCGAATAAGACTATGAAACATGACATTATATTCATTGGGCATGTGTGCCTAGATCGATTGATTCCCTATGAGGGCGAAGAGCAGGTGGGCCTGGGCAGTGCCGTCTATTACGGCTCCATGGCTGCCGCAGGCGTTGACTGTTCCGTTGCTGCGATCACCCGTATGCACCCCGATGATGCCGGGCGTTTGGACCCGCTGCGCGAGGCCGGGATTGACTGCGTGGTGATCCCTGCTGAGGCGACCACCCGAATGCTACTGAAGCACCCGGTTCCAGATGTGGATGTGCGTGAGATGAGCCAGGTGGCGAGCGCCGGGTTTATGCAGGTCGACGAGTTGCCAAGCTTCGAGAGCCGCTTTGTGCACTTGGCTGGCATTACCGATCAAGAGTATACACTGCCCTTTATGCGGGCACTTGTGGAGAGAGGCCACAGCGTATCCGTCGACATGCAGGCATTTGTGCGTCAGGTTGACGTGGAGAGCCGCGTGATTTCGTTCGCAGATGCCAAGGATAAAGTTGAGATCGTCTCCCTGATGGATCGTGTGAAGATGGATGCTGTGGAAGCAGAACTGCTGACGGGCACGGATGACCTGTCTGAGGCGGCCCGCATCGTGGCATCGTGGGGCTGTCCCGAGGTCGTCATGACGCGTTCGGACGGTGTGCTGGCGCTCGTGGATGGCAAGGAATACTTCGAGCCCTTCACCAATCGCAATAGTGTGGGACGAAACGGTAGAGGCGATACGACCTTTGCCGGCTATATGACCTGGCGGCTGGAGCATGAACCCGCCGAGGCGTTGAAGTTCGCGGCTGCACTCGCATCGATCAAGATGGAAACCGTGGGCCCTTTCAGTGGCAGTCTGGACGATGTCCTGACTAGAATGTCTGAAACAGATTCCTGAAACGATACAATCAATAAGGGAGCATAGGCGTACTTGATGAACAAACTGAGGTTCAGACAGATCCATCTTGATTAGCATACATCGCCGCAGATTCCGGGAATCGGTACGGCCTTCAACAAGAAAGAGTGGCAGAATACACTGATAGAAGCGGCGGTCAACTCGGTCATAAGCTTTGCCGTCTGCCATCATGGGTGGAACTATTTCGATACAAAAGTCGAGAAACGGCTCAGACTTCAGGGGCTTCTTGACCAAATCCTGATTGGCAGTGGCTTGCTAACCTTGTCTGTAAGCAAATGGCACATTCAAGGCCTCCGCCCGGGGTTTTAACTCTAATGGCACTTACTTAAGCTCAAAATAATAACGGCAACGCCGTGTTTTACTACCCTTAAGGAAGTGCCATTACGTCAATCCCCTGCCCTCTTACACATAACCCTGATTTTTATTTGATCTCAACTCTCACAACACCCGTGTCTTCCAGGATAAGTTCTTTTTCCTGCTCTTTGCCGCCGGGCAGCCGCCACTTGATCGTTACCGGGCCTGCCTCCGCGCGGCCGAAGTTTGCCCAGCTGACACCCGGCAGGACGTTCCAGGCGCCAAGGCATCGGCCGTCGCTCCAGCCGGTGACGGTAATCGGTCCCTTGAATGCTCCGCCGGCAGGCAGGTCGACCGCGGCCATGAGCGCCTCTTCATCTTCGTTGTCGCGGAAGTGGACCCAGATTTCACCGTTGTTCAGTGCGAGAACCATATCCTGAGCGCCATCACCATCAAGATCAGCTAGGCAAACCCTCTGATGTCCGCCAGCCGCGCCCGGCACCTCGATATCATTGATCTCGCCAAAACTCCGGAAGCCCCGGTTAAAAAAGACAGCCGGGCGGACAGTGTCGCCGGCTTTGCCGTAAGCGATCACAATATCCTGGCGGCCGTCATTGTTTATGTCACCCGTCATGCAGTCTACGCCGTTGGGTCTGACGTGTGTCTGCATCTCGCCGGAGTGCGCGAAGCTCTCTACAAACGCGCCCTTGCCGTCATTCGCCCAAAGCAAGCCGCCGGCCTTGTTTGCCACGAGAACGTCGTGGCTGCCATCGGCATCGTAATCACCCAGGCAGGCACCTGATGGCGCGCCGCCGAGCTTGATAGCACAGGCAGTGCCCGGCTTGAACTTGCCCGGCGCTTCGCCGAGAAAAAGGATACTGCCCTGCTCTCGAAGCGCAATAACATCAGCTATGGCGTCTCCATTGAAATCTGCCACCAGGCATGCTCCCGCCTTTCCGAGCTTGGCCTGGTCTATTCCGGGCGCCGCAAGCGATGTGGCCGATGCCTTTCCGTCGGCATCCAGCGTGACAAGAACCGGCAGTGCAGTGCCGCCAACCAGTATACCTGCCCGTCCCTTGACACCTGCGTCAAGAGCCGTAAGGCTCAGGCAACCGTGATCCAGTGCCTTTCCCAAGTCGAGCGGAAGGGACTTGAATTTGCCGTCGGCCTGCTGTGCATGAAGGGTTGCCGTCTTACCGTCATAGGAAATCAGGTCCAGTCTGCCCTTGCCGGCGAAATCCCCCCACGCGTGTGCCAGTGATTTAGACTGCAATCCCCGGGCGGCGGTCACGTCGGAAAGTTTTTTCGCTTTGGCATCGACGGCGAACAAGCGGTCTTCTTTATCACTTGCAACGAAAAGCAACAGCTCGCCGTTACCGGCCAGGTCAACCGGCCGCACTGCTCTGATAGCTCCGTCAAGTCTGGCCACCTTCACGGGCTCGGGGCCCCAGGCGACTTTCCTGTTCGTCGGCACATCCGGTTCGTCGTCAGTCAATATGTAATCAATGCACCGGCGCAGCATGTCCGTCCCGCCGGCCCAGACCGCCTCCCTTTCTTGGCTTATCTGGTCAAAGAGCAAGCTCCCCTTGTCCTTGGCGACGCATGATACCCATTTCCCCGAAATATGCAGCAGGCAGATCGCCTCGACATCCGCATCCTCGGTTTCACGCTCGCCAATGAACAACAGGCCTTGGCCGTCTGCATCAGCCAGCTTACGGAACTCATCGGCCGCCTTTGCGCTCCGAGCCTTGCTGAGATCCAGCTTGTACGCTTTCACGTCAGTCTTGCCCTTAACCATTTTGCGCACAGTGACAACATACTGATCCTTGGATGCGCCCCGTTTCACCTCGACAGCAGCAATCAATTTCGATCCCTCTTCGAGTTGAATTGGCGTAAAATTTGGGTTAATAATGGCCAATGATGTATGAGCTGAGAACATGGCTGCGAGAACCAATACTACACTGTTGAATTTATTACGCTTCATAACGCCTCTCTTTTTCTTGTTTGTAAACCTAGTAAACTATAATCAAAATTCTCTTCCCTGGAACAGGCCATATCTCTACTTCCCAGCCGCCTGTGCCATCTCGCCGGCCACTTCCAGCAGCTCTGCATTGTACGTTTCCGGCATATGCCGAAAGCCGAACCAGGTACGTGACAGAGCCTGCTTGCGTCGTTTCAGAACATCGCCCGCTTTCTTCTTGAGGGCCGCGCCGACTTTTGCATTCCCGAGCTGCGCCTTGACGAAGAGCATGGCTTCACACAGTTGCGTACCTTCACGGAACATCTCGAATCGCTCCGTACCAAGCGGGCCGTCAGGACCGGGCGCAAGGATAGCCGCAGTACTGCGCCCTGATCCGGCCCAGTTGATACCCCGGCCGACCTGGGGAATGTAGTAGCCGCCGGTTTTTTTCTTGAGAGGGAACAGGTTTAAGCCAAATTCGCATAGCCCGTCGTATCCGACATTGACTACCTCTTCAACTACAGAGAGGAGATCGCCCACCGCGGATTTGTCGTTAAAGAAGGATTCCGTGCCGCCACCTGCCCTGGTGGCCTTGCAGAACGCATTCTGCCTCGGCATGGGTGGTCGTCCGGGCTTCGGCCCGGTACTCCGAATAGCGCTGGCGTAGCGAACGGGCATGACGACTTTCGGATTGGTCCCAAGGAACTTCATGTCCTGCGCGCCGCAGTGACTGGAAATGCTCCACGCACCTTCAGGCCACAGTTTGTACGCGACATCCACCATTTTGGGCGGCGGGACCGAGTTGTAGATGTTGTAGCCAAAGGTCGTGATATCCAACCAGCCGCGAGCCTTGAGCTTCTTGAGGACCTTCGAGATTACAGGCTGCCAGAAGGCAAGGTTCTCAGGCGTACCGACCGTCGGCTGGGCCATGGTACTGATCTTACCGCCCGGCTCAAGGACGGCCACCAATGTCCCCCCGCCCGTCTGATATTTGCCCGCACTGGGCCAACAATGCAGGCGCAAATTGCTGGGCTTGCCTATCGTTTTTGCAACCATATCCATATACTTGTCAAAGATCGTGAAGTCGTACTTGAACTTGCCCCCTGACTGCTTGACCCAGCGGACCAGAGCATCGGGGTTGGTGTTATTGCCCATGAAATTGACCGTGAGATTGGCATAGACCTGGCGCGAGTTCGCTTCGGCCGCTAGGGCGAGCGTCTTGCCGACCATATCGAAATGCTTGTCCGACCAGACTGGCACACCGTAGTAGCGCGGGTAGACTTCCTCCGCATAGCAGAGGTAGTTCTGTACGCGACGCTTTGCCGGCGCTTCCATGGTCCAGGCCGACACGCTGACGCGCAGGGGAATGGTCGTGGGCTTCAATCCCGCGGCAGTCAGGCTGATCGTGCCTTCGTATATTCCCGGTGCAGCATTCGCCGGCACCCGAACCGACAACCAGATCGGCGCCACTGCCCTGGGCGTGAAATCACTCCGGTCCACAAGGGCACCGTAGAACTTCTTGCGCTTCAAGGGGGTCTTGTATACAGGCACCACTGCCGGAATTCTCTCCATCAGCCCGTCAAATCGGTCCAGGGGCACCCAAGACTTGGCTGCGCTTACTGGTGCCGCATAGCGGATCTGCACAATCGAGCCTGGAAGCTTTCCGCCGCCCTTACTGGTCAGATCACCCACCTTAACCTTGAGGCCCTTTATTGCTTGGGCTGAGCCGACCATCAGTCGACCAGAGAATACGGTGTTGCGAGCGGCATGGATAAGCACTGGGCTCGTCTTCTCGACGGGATTGCCGTAGTCGAAAACAAAGGCTGTGTTATGAGGAGGATTATTCCAGACCTTGATTCCTTTGGATCGCGCCTTGTCTCCCACGACGGCTCCACTTGAAGTGGTCATGCGCGCACGCAAGAGACCAATCGGAGGCCATTCCAGGTTCCAAAATCTGCGGACTTTATGACTATTGTACACGGCTGCTGGTTTGACATTTGCCTTCTGGAGAACCGGCGCTTGACGCAGCTCTACCGTTACCACGTTCATACCGGCCCGCAGGAGCTTGGACGGAATCTTAATAGTGCTCGTGCGTTTGCGCAAGGCCAGGCGCTCGGCGTCCTTCTTTTTCCTATTGTCCAACGGCTTACCTTTCCCGTTCAGGAATGCTTCTTCCGGGTAGTCCACCGGCAGTTCACCCTTCATGTGGCCGCGGGCGACCTCCTTGCCGTTGACGCGCACAATCACACCACCCCAATAGTCCAGGGAAAGAGTACAACCCTTGACCGTTGCAGGATTCTTCACAGTGAACTTGCTGCGCATATGCATCACACTTATGTCGTGTTGATGGATGCGGGTGACCATCCCGCTGCCCAT
>JABSQK010000141.1 GCA_013215875.1 Lentisphaeria bacterium | reverse complement strand
ATTTCTCATTACCACTGGCATTTGAGGAATTAATGCCAACTCTCCGGGGCTTGTTGGCGGATTTTCATCTTCACCCGGCATGGGCACACTGACAACAAACATATTTATATTCCGACCAACTTGAGGAGCAGCAAGGCCGATGCCATCATGTTCATCCATGGTAACAATCATCCGCTCAGCAAAGGTGCATATATCCTTGCTAATAGAAGGAATCTCTTTACTTTTCTTCTTAAGAACGGGGTTTCCATAATAACACATTATCAATGGCTTAGGCTTTCTTCTGAACAGACTCATATCACTCCCATTCAATTGTCCCGGGTGGTTTTGAACTGATGTCATAACAGACCCGGTTGATTCCTCGAACTTCATTTATAATTCGGTTTGAAATACGGCCGAGTAAATCGTATGGCAACTTGGCCCAATCCGCAGTCATACCATCCTGGCTGGTTACAACGCGTAATGCTACAGCATTTTCATAGGTTCTTTGGTCGCCCATCACGCCGACGCTTTGTACGGGAAGAAACACTGCAAACGCCTGCCAGACTTTATAGTAGTAGTCTGCTGCCTTCATTTCTTCGATGACAATACGGTCTGCTAACTGCAAGGTGTGAATTTTCTCACGAGTCACATCGCCAATAATTCGTACACCCAGTCCTGGGCCAGGGAATGGCTGGCGCCAGACAACTTCTTTTGGCAGCCCAAGCTTTGCACCCACTTCACGCACTTCATCCTTAAACAATTGTGCAAGTGGCTCGACCAGCTTGAGCTTCATATCTTCAGGAAGCCCGCCGACATTATGATGGCTCTTTATCAATGCGCTCGGATTGCCGCTTATAGGCACCGATTCGATAACGTCCGGGTATGTCGTACCTTGGGCAAGAAATTTTGCATCATCAATTTTAGATGATTCTTCATCAAATACATTCACAAATTCGTGGCCGATAATCTTTCGCTTTGTTTCCGGGTCTGTGACATTGGCCAGTTTATCGAGAAATTGGTCTGTTGCATCGACGTAGACCAGGTTCATCTTAAAATTATCGCCATAGAGTTTGAGAACCGATTCTGCTTCTCCCATGCGCAAGAGCCCGTTATTTACAAATATGCAAACGAGTTGATCACCAATTGCTTTCTGTAAAAGTGCTGCGGAAACTGATGAATCCACACCACCGCTAAGACCAAGTATGACTGTATCTGTGCCGACTGTTTGGCGAATATCTGCAATTGTTGATTCAATGAACGATTCCATTGTCCAATCACCACTGCATGAGCAAATGTTAATACAGAAATTTTTGAGGATCTCCAGTCCCTGCTCAGTGTGCGCGACTTCCGGATGAAACTGTAATCCATAAATATTCATTTCGGTATTTTGAATGGCGGCATATTCGCAGTTTTCTGTTTGACCAATCACCTCAAAACCATCTGGAAGAGCGTGCACTTTATCTCCATGGCTCATCCAAACATTTAACTCACCTTTTATGTCACTAAACAACGGGCAGTCATTTTTCACATTTAAAACCGCATGGCCGTATTCACGTTCTTCCGATTTTTCCACATTGCCATTCAAATGTTTTACTGTTAATTGCAGGCCATAACAAATGCCCAGTATTGGAATACCCAGATCGAATATTCTCTCATCACAGTGCGGTGCACCATCTTCATAGACACTGGATGGGCCGCCACTTAAAATAATTCCTTTGGGATTTTCTTTTTCAATTTCCTCGATTGGCGTACTGAAAGGTATAATGATCGAGTAAATGTGGCATTCACGTATTCGTCTAGCTATAAGCTGTGTATACTGTGAGCCAAAGTCTAATATAAGTATTTTTTCGTTTGATGTATCCATTAGTATTTCAAATGTTTAGCCGATTTTGTTAAGTTTATTCTAACTTCAGCCCCGCAGGCAGGGCATTTTGTATCTCTTAGTCTTGGCGGTACAAAAAATGGTGTATGGCAAGATGCACAATGACAAATTTTCCATTCAGAGGGCTCCCAGTGTTTAAAAACTGTTATCCATATCTGCTGGCCCCATAAAGCCAAGCCGCATAAAACCACCAGGAGTATAATGATGTAAAAGAAACTTTCAATAGTCATTTATTGGCCCCAGTCAGATTCAAATGTTTTGCCATCATGTACTTTGGCACGGCTTTTCTTGTAACTAATCCCCTTAATATGCGACCAGTCTACTTTGATAAACTCTTCTTTTTCAATCCATTTCTCTCGCATTTTAGCATTCTTCACACTCGTGTCAGAGTACATGGAGATCAACAATTCATTCAATTTCATCCTGACTTTTTTATCCAATTCAGCACTTCCACAGCTTTCAACAATTTCTGTGAGGGGGAAGAAATTTGTCGAACTTTTGACGGGTTTTATACGGATTAATGTTGGCCCGTTGAGAACTAAATTTCTCTGCTCAGCCAAAGGCACTGTCAGATTAATAATGCTGCCGTTGGGAAAATAGCAGTACACTTTGGATTCAAGTTTCTTAGGAGAGCGTTCTTTTATGGCACTGTTCTTTTGATAGACATATTTCTGTAAGGTCGCGGCAAGGTCTGTTTTTGGCTTGTCGAAGGATGGGAATTTGTGGACAATCTCAATTCCAACTTGACTACCTACCTGGCTGGAACGTATTCTGTCGGGAACAATTTTACTCGCTTTTTTACCTGGAAAATCTGTATGATAGCGCTTCATCAAAGGGTCCAAATCTTCAACTGGAAGAATTATCAGGGTAATATTCATTGGAATTGCATCAAGTATGGGTTCACACTGTTCTCTCAGTTCAGGGTCCATTCCATCGAGCTCCTGAGGAATCATTATAGCCGTATAGTCTTCAGTACTATCTTCCCCTGAATCAACGACCGGTTTTACAAACAGAAAAATGCTAAAGAATAGAATAGCTGAAATAAAGCCGATGAGGTAGTCCCTAAACATTATTTTTCTTCCTCGGTGACGAGATATAACTTTAAACGCAATTCCCTGGCAATTGCCAGAATTTTAACAACATCGGCATAGCTTGTGTCCTTATCTGCCCTCAGTATCAGCACAGTATCAGTCCCATGTGCCCTGCTAAATTTTTCTGTCAAAGCGGCTTTCAGTTTATGCATATCATTTTCCAGGGCCCGATTATCAAAGAAGATCTGCGAATTTTTTGTCAGGGTAATCACTTCTTTATTGACATTTTGAATGTTGACATTGGCCATAGTTGGTGGAGCAATATTTTCACCTGTCTCGGAAATCAAATTACTCGCCATGGCCATAAAAATTAAAATGACAAAGAATACATCCATTAACGGAATAATGATGAGTCCACTGTCGGCACTCTCTGCAAGCCTGCTGGTGAACATGCGTGTTTCAACAATGGGTTTGCTAATCGTGGGTTCCATAATTATTTCTTAAGGTCGTCCGGGGATACTTTCAATGATTGTGTCGATGCAATGTCATCTGGAGCCTGAGTTAAAAAGTAGATAATTTCTGCTGCAGATTTCTCCATATCAATCAAGATATTGTCAATCTGGTGCCGAAAAAGGTTGTAGAAGAAATATCCCGCCACAGCAACACAGAGGCCGGCGGATGTGCTAATGAGCGATGACCAGATATAGGGAGCCATTTCTCCGATGTTCATTACACCTTTTGTTTCCATTTTGCGAAACATCCCAATGAGTCCGACCACAGTCCCGAGCAATCCAAGTAGAGGTGCCACATGAACGATGGTCATTAGCGCTTTCATATTACGCTCCAGCCTGGGTAATTCTGATAAACTGGCTTCCTGTGTGGCGTACATCATTTCCTGTTTACCGCCTTTTCGTCTTTCGATGGCCGCCCGCACAATATGAGCGGATGGTCCAGGGGTTTCATCACAAATACTGATCGCTTCGCGGGCACCCTGATTACGCAGGTTGTTTATCACCCCCGGTAAAAAGTCCTGGGCATCTATCTGAGCCCGCCGCAGGTTTAAAAAACGCTCTACAACCAATACAAAGCAAATCAGCCCAATAAAGAATATCAACCAGGTAATTGGCCCGCCTTTTGCAAAAATGTCCATCAATGTGCTCATAAACGTATATTTTCTCCTAAATTAAGCTAATATAATCATATTCAGGTAATTGTACATATTTCTACTATAGTATGATTGCAAGACTCTAAAATAACAGTTAGATTGATAAAAATTCCTGGAGAGTATGATGTCTGAAAAATTTACGCCGGAAGAAACAAAAGATTTTAGCCTGGCGCCATCAAATCATCAATTTGTGTGGATTGCTGCCCTTAGCTGTTGGGTGGGAAAATACGCTGTAACAAACAAAGAGTTTCGCTGCTTTCGTGAAGCGCATGACAGTGGCGACTTTTCAGGAGTCTCACTAAACGAAGATGAGCAACCCGCTGCGATGATAAGTTTTACCGATGCGATGGATTATTCCGCATGGCTAATGGAGGGTTCAAACATAAATGACGACTTTGTTATTCGCGTACCCTCCCATGAAGAGTGGACAGCTATGGCTTCCTGTGGAAAAGTGAAACGCTTTCCCTGGGGCGATGAATGGCCGCCAACATATGGCAACTATGGTGATAAATCTGCAAAGGAATCATTTCCGGAATGGGATCATATTGAAGACTACGATGATGGTTTCCCCGTTTCCTGTCCAGTCGATAAGGCCGGTGAGAATGAATGGGGACTTGTTGGTGTAGGCGGCAATGTCTATGAATGGACCTATGAAGCCGGTGGAACAAAAACGGAATTACGCGGCGGGTCCTGGAGTACTTTTCAGCCAGAATATTTAGAATTGGATAATCGTTACCGGCGTGAAGCCAGTAGCTCGTTAATTAATTTCGGATTTCGCTTAATCACTATAAAAATCTGACCTTGCAAGTCTCTTTTTATAATGACTCGCATTCAGTATAATTTTCGCAGATTACTTCAACAAAGACCTTTTACCCGTCATTCGTGAGAGCAATCCTTGAACTGAGGTTCCGAGAACACCAAGTCCATAGACACACGAACGACTAAAGTTGATGGAACTGGCTTCCTCAAAATAACGTGTCGGGCATGATACTTCACCAATCATATAATCGCGCAAGATAATTTCCGTAAGCATCTGGTTATCAAAAACAAAATCTTCAGAAAATTTTTCGTAGTCTATCTCTTTGAGTATTTTGCTGTGGTAGACGCGATAGCCTGTATGGTACTCACTCAGTTTATTGCCCAGGCAAAAATTCTGAAATGCCGTAAGGCAGCGATTGGCGACGTATTTATATTTTGGCATGCCGCCTTTCAATGCACCGGCAACCAGAATACGGGAGCCCAAAACAAATTCATAATCTGCCTCTGCAATAAGACTACAAAGCGAACGAAGGATCAATGGTGTATATTGGTAATCCGGGTGGATCATTGCGACTATATCAGGGTCATGTTTCATGGCGGCATCGTAACAGGTCTTCTGGTTTCCACCGTAACCACGGTTACTTTCATGTGCGACAACCTCCAGCCCCAGCTTTTCTGCCAGTTTAACTGTATTATCTTTGCTCACATCGTCGACAAGGATGATATGATCTACAATATCCATAGGCATTTCTTCAAGTGTTTTTTCGAGTGTGAGCTCGGCATTATATGCCGGCATAACAACGACTATTTTATGTTTATTTATGGCCAATTTTAAGCATCCAATAAAATTTTGATTTGTTGTAGTATAGGGAAAGTCATGTGATGGGTCAATAAGTAGTTTAAAAAATATGACTGATTTAACTGCTCTTCATTTTTGTCAAAATTTTCGAGACCTCACCAAATTGTTCGCGTGTTTCTTCCATTTCGCCATTATCGCTGGATTTATCGATATCGATTATCCGGTCATTGATATAGTTTTGCGTTTCATATTTGGTAATACCATTTAGCTTTTTGGTGAGTTCCGCTAATTTATCCGCCTGTTCTTTCAATATTTTTATTTTTGAATATTTTTCATCGTCATCTTTCAATTGCATGAGCAGCAATTCCGCATAGCCAGTGATCACTTGAAGTGGCTGGTTCAATTCATGGCAGGCAGCCCCGGCAAGTTCTTCCATGAGAATGCCTTGTCAACCCGTGACGTGTTTTAAACTTTAGTTTTATATTTTTACATTATATATCTTTTTTATTATTAGAAAAAAATCCCTTCACGTCTTGCTTCCATTCGCACTCTTTGTTAGGGCTAGCATT
>JABSQK010000140.1 GCA_013215875.1 Lentisphaeria bacterium | reverse complement strand
TCAGGCTTTCATCCGCAATGACGATACCCGTACGCACACTGGGCAAACCAAACTTACTAAGACTCATGCAGACGATACTGTTTTTATGCCAAAAAGGATCCGCTTCTGTATAGATGATATTGGGAAATGGCGTACCATAGGCATTGTCGATAATAAACGGAATATCATGCTTTTCTGCCAGGTCCAATAGACCTGTCATTTCTGCATTGCTTAATACATTGGCTGTTGGATTTGTTGGGCGCGAAGAACAGATAGCCGAAAAGCTATCGTCCAAGCTGAGCGTTTCAAAATCCACATGATACTTAAACTGTTGATTATCGAGATGCTCAATCTCTGGCTTATTGCCAATAAATAAATCATCCCGCAAACCCTGGTCGGCATAGCCGATGTACTCAGGTGTAATGGGTAATAAGATATGTTTGTCATCACCAGCGAGAATATTAAACAAAGCGAAGAAGGCCGACTGGCTACCATTGGTTAAAACAATATTCTTTTCTGTTATCGGCCAGCCATACTCATTGGAAAACAATTCAGCAATTGCCACTCGAAACGCAGTAATACCCATGGGCGTATCATAGTTGCCTATCATCTGCTCAAAGCGCCCTTCAGTAGCCAGTATTCGCTCAAGCGCTTCACGGATGTAATTCTGCACCTCAGGGATGTGTGCCGGATTTCCACCACCCAGCATCAGCATATCGGTACTGCCCGACATGGCTTTTCCCAGGTCGTCCATCAGCTGGCTTATACCACTGCGCGACCGCGATCTATTTTGAAAATCTCTGCTCATAATGCCTGCTACTATAATGATGAACAGAACAAAGAAAAGGATAAAAAGGGACTTTTAATAGCCAGATGACTGGGTTTTAAATACTGGGATAAAAAAATGAATAAAGTGGACTATTTACCCGAGATATGTCAGAACTGCGGAGCCCTGGGAATTTATCGTTGAAAGCACTTCTTCCATACGGGTAAATTTTTGACGAAGCTGTTCTTCACGAGATTCCTCTTTTCTATCAAAATCTGTAATCATTTCATTTATATCATCGATCTTACTTTGGATATTTGTTTTACGTTGTTCGATGGTACCATCAATGGGACTGATCAATGAATCCAGATAATCGTTAAACTTAAACATGACCCCTGATTCCAGGTCGCGTATAAGGTCTTCGAGCTCATCAAAGTTGTTTTCAAGGACATCATCTAATTTATCTTCATCAACAATTGCCAGGGCATTGTCTTGTCCTTCAGTCCATATACCAATCTTTTGCAGGGTATTATAATCTTGATCCAATATTGCCGGGTCGAACTCAATCCCTGTAAGAATACCACGGCTTCTTGTAGCGATCCTGGTAACCAGCAGATCGTCCTGCAACAAACCCAGGCCGGTAATGGATTCCTCATCTTCTTCATCCAGAACAACGGTACCCGCATCTTTTACAAGCGACATAGTATCGTTATAGGATTCGATAAAGTCTGTTAACAACTGCTTGATTGTCTCTGTATCATTGTCAATCGTTAAAGTCGTGGAACCCACTTTTTTTAAGTTCAGGGTAACACCTTCCATTGCATCCTCGACATCGTTATTTGAGGTACTTGTGATATCCACACCGTTGATTTGTGCAGCAAGGTCTTCACTCGTCTGCAATTCAGTCTTTATGCCTCCACCTGTGAAAACACCCAGGCTATCGAGAATGGTATTTGTACCATCGCTAATGGTTAAATCCGTATCACCCGTACTTGCTCGCTCAATAACCAGGGTCTTACCGATGATCGATGCCACGACTTTTTCATCGTCATCCATATCGCTTGCAGCAGTATTTATCGCATCCCTGATGTCGGTTAATGTATCGCCGGTACTTACGGTAATCGTCTCTCCACCCACAGTGAAATCACCATCTAATCCTAAATCGGACGATATCGATGATTGTTCATCTGAGGCAATACGGTGTGCTTGTGCGAGTTGTGATACATCAATTGAATATAAATTGCTGTATGCCGTACGGTCAGCAGTCGCAGTGACAACATCTTCATCATCTATCGTGGCGGATTTTTGCTGCCAGGTCAGATAGGAATTTAATTTACTTGCATGGGTTTTCAGGTCAGTGATTTTTGTGTCCAGCCTATTCCAGGCTGTCATCTTGTCTTCTAATTCGTATATCTCATTTTCTTTTCTGAGAATAGGGATGCGTTCAGCATCTAGAATACTTTGAATAACGGCTGTAGTATCCATTCCAGATACGAGCCCGTCTAATTGAAAAGCCATATTAATCTCCAGTATGCTGCTTAGTTTTCCAGTTAAGCATTATCTCCACTATATTCACGCATATTTCATGCCTGAACAGCTTCCTAATCCCCTCAGATTACACTCTATTTATCGACCACTATAATTAACTCTTTAGTCTGATTAATTGAAACATCTTGCTAAATGAGCAGATTTCGTCTATAGTTCCGGTCACAATCATAATATGAGCTCAAAACAGGCCAATTTAGACACAATGTCAGAACTATTCGATACCCATTTTCATTTAACTGATACAGATGATATTTCGCAAATTCTTATCAATGCGGAAGAAAACCATGTGCATAATCTGCTTTGGGCCTGTTCCTCACCTGACAAAATTGCCAATTACCTGGAAAAGCTGGCGGCATTTTCGACTATTTATGCTGCCGTGGGTGTACACCCTCATGATGCAGAAAAGTTTGAGAATAATATGGATCAATTCAGAACCTGGTCTGAGCAGGAGCAGGTAAAGGCAATTGGAGAAATTGGCTTGGATTATCATTATGATCATTCGCCCAGAGAGATACAAAAGCATGTTTTACGAGAATTCTTAAAGCTGGCGAAAGAGCGTGACTTGCCGGCAATCCTTCATATTCGTGATGCATTCGAAGATGCTTACGATTGTTTAAAAGACGAATTGAGCGGCTCGCATCCATTTGTTGTACATTGTTTTACGGGTAGTCCAGAACAGGCACACGATTTATTGGATATAGGTGCGACCATTTCCTTTACTGGAATTATTACATTTAAATCTGCAGCTGAAATACGCGAAGCGATGAAAATTGTTCCTTTGGACCGCATCATGTTTGAGACAGATTCGCCTTACCTAGCACCCATTCCATTCCGCGGCCGACCCAACCAACCCGCCTACGTTAAACATGTCATAGAATTTGCTGCCGAAACTCTCGAACTCAGTTTCGAGGAGCTTGCTCGAATTAGCACAGAAAATGCCAAACGCTTTTTCAAAATAGAGGACGAGAACGATTTAGCGTAATAGTAATTTACTCCGCTACTTTGTAGC
>JABSQK010000014.1 GCA_013215875.1 Lentisphaeria bacterium | reverse complement strand
ACTGGAAAATCAGGAAGGAGAGGGGTATATTCACTCATGCTTGTTACTCTTTTGGGTTAGTGGTTTTTCTCAAGGTAACGAGCATTTTTATTTTAAAAAGAAAAAGGATAAAAAATCCTTAAGGAAGTGCCATTAGGCCTGCGACCTAGGCTAGCCTACTTTTAAATATTTTTAAAATAATAATTACCTATTCATCCAATCCACAAACATTCACTTATTCATCGCTGCTTCCAGCAATATGGCAAGCTGCTCATCTGGAACTAATGGTGCAAGGATATCATCGTAGGGAACGGTCTCGCCGGTTTCCGGATTAAAGTGCACAGAGCCATAGATACCGGGCTCGGAACTTCCGGTTAATTGCCGATGCATTACATCGCCCTTATTGTAGTGCCAAAATTCTGCCGGATATCGAATAAAGCCATGTGACTCCACCAGCTCGGAGATCGCCAGACGGTTGGCTAAATCATCGGCAGAAATAAAGGGCGATTCCATTGGCGTTAATTCGCTCATATGAAGATAGGGCTTGCCGCGCCAGACTTCGCTGCCATCATTACGATTGTAAACTGAAATATCTACTGCACAGCCTTGGGTATGTGTGCCAAACTTTCCGCAATTCGCAACCAGTAGACGTAGACGCCTACTCACCAAATCCACCGAGGGAGTTTCGCCGCCGCTTTCCCATTTGCACTTTTCAACAATCTGTTCAAATATTCCCGGGTTACCAACAAGGGCAGTTTGCATTTCCATGCTGCGGTAAGCATCTTCAATTTTTAATATCCAGCCGCGCTCATTCATCTCACGGGCAATCGCCACCAGATCATCAAGTATACCAGAGCGAATATAATAAATCCGCTCAAATGTTCCGGCAAGTTTAGTATCGGAATACAATACTTCGATGCCTTCCATGGCATCTGGAATCGGTAGAAGTGGGTCCCCGCATTCCTCGACCGGATGAGGCATAACCCTATTTTGGAATTCCAGCATCTCATCCATATAAGACGACCAATAGTCAATTCTTTCTTGTTCAGTAGCCATATCGTTTTCCTTTAGATTTTTGAGAACATACAACATTTTAGTCTTTGTTCCAACTGTGAATTTCGTCTTAAACGGTAATTCCTGCTTGCCCCACTCTTTCCAACCTGTAAGATATATGAAACGATTCAACAATTAAGGAATACGATTATGGCTGATGAAACTAAAGATATTGCGGGTTTTGATAAAACAGATGCGGGAGTTCTAAAAAGTAAAGAATGGGAATCGGTATCCGATCGTAAAGTCCGTGTTGGCCTTGCCGGTTATGGGGTTTGCTGTTTTGGTACAGCCTTTGGTTTTCAGGATCACCCCAATGTGGAAGTGGTCGCAGTAACAGATTTGGATCCTGACCGTTGCAAGATTATGGCAGAAAATGCCCGTTGCGATACGATGTTCGCCAGCGTCGAAGAAATGGTTAGGGATGACAATGTCGAAGCGATATTTATTGCCACCGATGCACCCAGCCATGCGCGATTGGCAATCTTGGCACTCGAGCACGGCAAACATGTGGGCTCCTGTGTGCCTGCTGTACATGGCTCTTTACAAGATGCGGAAGATCTATATAACGCGGTAAAAAGTAGTGGTATGAAATATATGATGTTTGAAACATCTGCTTTTCAAGCCGACTGCTATATGATGCGTGAAGCATACAACGCCGGCTTGCTCGGTGAGATCCTTTATTCTGAAGGCCAATATTACCACTATTTCCCGGATGCACTGGGCGGCCACGGCAATTGGCGCGCCGGTATTCCACCCATGTGGTACCCGACGCATGCAACAGCCTATCACATCGCAGTTACTGGTGGAAGCTATACGGATGTTTCCTGCATTGGATACAATGGGGGAAATATAGAGCACCTCCAAGCCGAAAATAATGACTATAATAATTCCTTCGACAGTCAAACCGCATTGTTTAAAACAAGTGAAGGCGGTATGTCGCGAATGAATATTTTCTGGGGCGCAGCTGGATCCCATGGTGAATACGGCTCCGTCCAGGGAGAAAAGGCGGCAATTTTTGGTACGAAAATTACGCCCGAGGTCGAGGATACTTCGCAATTTGCCAAACCGCAATTACCACCCACAATGGATGCCGGTGGCCACGGCGGTTCACATGCCTATTTAACCGATGAATTTATCACAGCAATTCTCGAAGACCGGGATCCATTGATCAATATTGCCTGGTCATTGAACATGACAGTACCGGGAATCGTTGCGCATGAGTCGTCCTTAAAAGACGGCGAATGGATGCCCGTACCGCAATATACCTGGCCACCTGCATAGCAATGATTAAAGTTTTCACACTCAATATCTGGGCTTATGCAGAGCCCTATACGGAACGCATGCAGCTCATTCGTGATTGGGTGGAAGAGGAAAAGCCCGACCTGCTGGCCTTTCAGGAAGCGGGTTTCCGTGAAGGCGCCGATCAAATACGTGATCTGTTAGCCGGCCTGGATTACCATATATTTCACCAACTCGATGACGATCGTGGTGAACAGAACGAAGGCACCTGTATTGCCAGTCGTTGG
Source organism: Lentisphaeria bacterium (assembly GCA_013215875.1). Classification (GTDB taxonomy): domain Bacteria; phylum Verrucomicrobiota; class Lentisphaeria; order JABSQK01; family JABSQK01; genus JABSQK01. Next base: position 42,549 of record JABSQK010000014.1, on the reverse strand, counting down.
CCCATAAATAAAAAGACTGTTTGCTCGTTGATGCTTAGCCCTAATTCTATGGGCTATCCCTATGCCGCGATTGCGGTACGCATAGAAGCGCCGGAACCCATTGGTGGTTTTCTATTTGTGTGTAGTAAACCTTCATGGGAGTTGAACCGCGAATACGAACGTGAACTGCAAGCTCTGAAAGTGGTAAAACTTATTGAAGACGAAACTAACGCGGCAGACTTTCCAACAATTCTTGCGGGCGATTTCGATGCCGTTGCTAACAGTGCGAGTGTTCGCTTTCTCAAGGGCAAGCAATCCCTCGATGGCCACAGCACGCATTATCTGGATGCCTGGGAACAGGCCGGCGATGGGACGGAAGGCTTTACCTGGACCTACGAAAATGAATCCGCCCGCGGGATCATCGATGCTTGTATCAGACAAAAGAATCACGCCCGACGGATCGATTATGTTTTTCTGGCATCGCCGCATGTGCATGCAAAAGCGGCACTCATAGAAAACTGCCGAGTGGTTTTAAATAAAGCAGTGAATGGTGTTTGGCCCAGTGACCATTTCGGGGTGTGTGCTGAAATCGATTTAATGGGTAGTTAAAAGTAGGTCGGGGTCTCCGAACGCGATCATCACGACTAAGCAAATCCCAAGTCTGATATTTAATTGGCTTGGTCGTTCCTAAAAATATCTCTCATACACTCACTGATGAGGACGGGTGCTCCGGCCTATTTTTCGCTGGGTACGACAATCCCGCGCATGATGATATTTTGACAAAATACAAAGATGAGAAATGTGGGTACGGATGCTAAAATCAGGGAGGCAAAAACAACGCCTTCACCGCTGTTCATCTGTAGTTGGTATAACCATGGCATGATTGTCCACATTTTTTCGTCCTGGCAGATCAGTAAGGCCATCATAAAATTTCCATAGGCTCCGGTGAAGGTCTGTAGGGCGATAACCGCAAGTATCGGTTTGGACAAGGCCATGGTGAACTGCCAAAAAATCCTGAATTCACTGGCACCGTCAATCTCAGCGCTCTCGTATAACTCCCTGGGCAGGGAGTCAAAAAAGCCCTTGAGTAGAAAAATAGCATAGCCATTGGCGACGCCCGGCAGGATTAGCGCCCAAAAGGTATTGAGCATTTGAAATTCACGGATCATTAGAAAGATCGGGATCTGGGTGACCATTGGTGGAAAGGCCATGGTCATCATCAGGAACAAGAGCATTTTATACTGGGATGGCGGTTTGTAGCGGCTCAATGCATAGGCCGCCAGAGGATTAACAATCAAGGCAGTGAGAATAGCCAGCGCACAGTAGAAGGCTGTATTGAAAATGGCACGTCCATGAATGACGACGAAGTCAAAAACAGTAATCAGGTTGCGGAACATAAACTCCTTCTTGATCGACGAGCGGTTTTTTAGAAAATGTCTGTAGTGCCAGTCTCGCTGTGGGGGTGTAATATCACTGAAGGAGCTAAAGGATGTGGCGCACGCTTGGTTCACTTTCTCAAGGGAGCCATATTTTGATTTTAGAAAATCCTGGAACCAGAAATCTGTTCCCGTTATGGATATTGATTTAATCGGCATCTCATTGATTGTTGCGGTTTCCGGATCTTTCCAACCCTGCAGGTAGGATTCCCAATCCGATGCAGAGGAGCCCGACACCGGACACTGTTCTGGGTAGACTATATCTGCCGGCTTTTCATAGCTGGTACCGTATGAGTTATTGAGATTCTTCATTGTGCCGTACTTGGCCATAAGGAAATCCCTGTAGCCCTCTGCGGCGGTCTGATCGGAACGAATCCACAGGAGGTTAAAGAGATTGCGAACAAAGTCGTTCCAGTCTTCCTGTTCCTTTTTGGTCCGCCCTTCGCCGCTGGGAAAGGTCCTGTCCAGGTGCAGGCTGTTGTAGCTTTTATAGCTCGTGCCATGGGAGGCGTTGTAGGAATCGATTTCCATGCTGTACTGGGTCTTCAGAAATTCATTCTTGTAAAATCCCTCTAGACTGAAGAAGAATAGATCATGTTTGGGAAGGGTTAGGCTGAATGCGTGGGTGGAATCAAGAAAGGGCGTTTTGTAGTATTTTTGGTTGCGTCCAAGGTATCTGCCTGGATAAATCTTAAAATAATTCCAGGATACAAACTCAACGTCAAAGTGATCGTTTATGCTGTCGATATCCTTGTAGCTTTCAATGTAAGTGGCTTTTAGCGCTCTGAGGTTCCTGGGTGTGGTGCCGACGGTAGAGGTGAAGTGGCCCATGTTCGCGACATAAGGCAATAGCTCGCGCTGCTTCAGGTAGGCTTCCCATTCATCGACTAATGCGTCATTCGATGCCGTGGGAATAGACATCATACGAAAGGATATAAAGTCTTCTGTATGATAAACCTGTTTCATGATTCTGAAATCGTCGTTAAACAAAGCCTCGGTTTCTTTCTGGTACAGCGCCTCATCATTGATAATAAATTCTGGAATCAGCTTGGCCTCTGGTGTATCCACTGCCGATTTTGTTGAACCCGCAATCATCAGAATGAAGGGATGCACCATGGTGATCGAGCCGATGATGAGCAGGATGTAGATGCTGCCAATGAGCAGGCGCACCTTGAGAGATCGCCGCCCGATTTCGGAAATGATTGGCATTAGTCATCCCCCCCGGTTGTTTTGAATTCCAGGTTCGAAAGGATTTTAAGTTGGTGCATTGTGAACCCAATCAACATGAATCCCAGGACCCAGGCCATGGCTGTTGCCGGCCCAAACTTCAAATAGGTAAACGCCTTCTTCCAAATATGCAGGCCAACCACCTCAGTGTTAGCAGCACCGCCGGTCATCATTAGTATGGCACCCGTTGCGGTATACCACGATGCGATAAAGGCGCCAATGAAGTTGATGATAATCAAAGCTTTTAGATTTGGGAAAACGACGAAGAGGATTTTATCAATAAAATTTGCCCCATCGATATCTGCGGCCTCATAGAAATCATCGGGGATTCCTTTCAAGGCAGCCAGATATATCAAGCAACCCGGTCCCATGCCGGCCCAGACCATGGGTACAATACAACAGATCATTGCTGTGTCCGGGTTTGCTAACCAGTTACTTGGTTCCGGCATCACATTGAAAAGGCGAGAGACTAGATGCGGTAAAGCGGATACCAGGGTTTCGCCATCTTTAATCATGATTGTTTTACCAAGAGAAATAACCGAGCCGCATAATACAACACCAGCTATAAAAAAGGCATTTGATTGCCATTTCATTTCATGAAGACGCAGGCGAACTCCGAACACACTGAGCAGTGCAAAAATGGCTAAGCCAATTAAAACGAATCCGATTAAGGGAATTTGCAGGACGATGGCATTTAAAGCACCATTCTCCGATGGCTCATAAAACTGCTTCCAAAGGAGGATGACAACAAGACCCGAGATGACCGCCGGGAGATAATAAATCGTCCGGAAGAGTATCTTGCCCTTGGGCACTTCCTGAAGCAGAATAGCTAAAATAATAGGGGGTAGAAAGGTGAAGGCCAAGACCATACCACTGTAGCGAATTGCATTCCAGATGCTCACCCAGAAGTCCCTATTCCAAAGCAGATCACCGAAGTTGTCAACGCCCACAAAGCTGGATTCCAGGACCAGTTGATAGTCAAAGAACGCCATATAAGAGCCGCGAAGCAATGGTATATATTGCCAGACAAGTATGCAGAGGACAGCGGGTAAAAGCAGCATATAGGCCCAGAAATAGCGTTTAAAATCCCATTTCTTCTTTTTAATTCCGTAGGTTTCGGGCGGGGAGAATATTTTAAAGATGCGTTTAAAGACAAAGACAAAGCCAATAATGACACAGATCAGTACACTAACCGCAGCAATGCGACGGTTACGACGCTCCTCTGGGCTGATGACGCCGATCATTTCTTCATTGGCCCTGGCATTGGCTTTTACCAGTATCGCTTTCAAGATTTTTAGACGGGCCTCTCTATTCTTCGGCAGCTTATTATTGAGCATTAGCTGCTCGGCTTCCTGGAGCGGCTTGGTCATCAAGTCATAGGCAATGTTTGAATTCTTCCCATAGGGTTCGGGTTTACCAGAAGCGATAGCGATGTTAAAGGTTTCCACCCAGCCTTTGGGTGATAAGCGTTCCATAAAACCGTAGCCGAACATGCGCAGATACTTTGGATTGACGTAGCGTCCGAGGCCGCCTTCGACCATGATTTTCGTTTTTAGCGCCGAGGTCTCTTTGGAATCGTAATGTTTCATATATTCCCAGGCCACATCCCGAACAGCAGGATGTTTAATCTTTGCATACAGGCCCATCATCCGCGAATTCAATTCGGCACCGCGAATACCTGTTGGTCCCAGGGGCACCGGGGCCATGCCGGTGGTCTCAGGATTTATTTGAGAAAAAAGTTTCTCGTCCACATAGTCCTGCATCATACCGATCTGGCCACGGTTCCAAATTTTGTAGGAACTTTCGGCAGCATCTTTACTGGAGTAACCGCGCCGCACTTTGCCTTTGGCATCGATCCACTTTTCGGCGCTCATCCGCGTATAAAAATCGAGAGCGACAGCCGCTTCATCCGTATCAAAGGTGCAAGACCAGGTATCCGTTTTTTCATTGTAGACCATGACCTCGCCACCGGCTGACCACAGAAAGGTAATCCAGTGCCAGGATTCGTGAATGCCACGACCGAGCAACAAGCCATAATAGCCGTTTGCAGGATCTGTCAGTTTTTTGGCAGCGGCCATCATATCATCCCAGGTCCAGTCTTTATCGGGATAGGGAATCTTCAGTTCATCGAAGCGGTCCTTACGAAACATCAATACTTTGCCGATAGCGCCACCGTAGGGAATCGCCCAGACCTGTTTTTTGCCCTGCGGTCCCTTGCGCTTGATGACTGGCCAAATCTTCTTGTTAATACGAAAGTCCAATTCCTCCTGAGTCATGTCCGTGAGATAGCCGTCTTCAGCTTTATCCAACGGGTAGAGAAAGCCAGAGCGGATATAGGTATCCGACTTTCTGAAGTTTACGTAAAGGATATCCGGGGCAATATCTCCGGCAATTTGTAGAAGGTCTGTTTCGACACCTTCCACACGTATTCCAGTTGCTTTGATGAAGTTAACTTCAACATTATCCCAATTGTGCGTGCCGTATTTTTCGGGATTTGCCTTATACTTATCACGATATTTTTCGATGAAGATCTGTTTGAACTTTTTCTTGAACAGCTTAACGCCAGCGGATTCGGCTTTACCGAATGGTGAGGTATTCAGGGGATTCGGCAGAACTGCAGGGGCGCAGACCACATGAATAATGGTCTTGCCATCCTTATCCTCGATATACCCGGCACGAGCAGTACTCATAGCGGCAATTATCAATAGTGTGTAAGCCAAGCGGATTTTCATTTAGTGCTACGGTTTCCTGTGATAATGAAAGTGTGGATTTTATGATTATTGGAGCCCCTATATTACATAATAAAGGGAGAAAAGCAAGTGGTACATGCAGGGTAAACTGGGCTGGTGCTTCAAACGAAATATGCACGATTATTAAGCTATGCCAAAAATCAAACTTTCTGTCAGTTACTCAGGCAAACCCCAAAGTTTTTTTCGTTCGTTGGACCATTTTTGCCAGACCCCATCAAGAGTATGCAATACGGAGGCTTGAATGAGTGCTGGGTGAGTATTTGTGGGTTATCATTGTAGAAATTATTCTGTAAATAGAAAGGCTAAGCAGTAGTGATAATTTCGTGCTTGGATATCGTGGGTGGGCTCACTATTTTATTTAAGGCCTTTTTCCCAGCTTAAACGATCTTTAATATTTTCAGGGTCTTGTCGGCAATCAAGTACAGCAAAAACAGTAACTGTTTGATTTTCGATGCGATAATAAATAGCATATGGGAAACGCTGCGCCAACATGCAATAAAAAATATCGTGTTGTAAGGGATGTATCCCTCCGTAAAGCATTAATGAGTCGATATCAGAAAAAAGGCAGTCTAAAAAGTACTGCCCAAGTTCATGGGATTGTTCTTCATAAAAGCTGTAGCTGTCTATCAGGTCAATTTTCGCTGATTCAATAATTTGTATTTTCATTGAATACTATTTCTGATATCCTCTTTGGCAGTCTCCCAGTCAGATACTGGAATGTCATTACTATTGTATGCCTTAAGACGGGAATCTAGAACTGAATTATGCCACTCAGGAGTTTTAAATTCAGAGTCAGAACTTAAACTCTGCCACAACTCTTCCATTAATCGAATTTTTTCATCAAGGCTTAATTCACTAACTGTAATAGAATTACTCATAATCAAAACTTAAACAATAATCAATTATTTACAAGAAGAATCGATATACTTCGCAAGCAAAGCAGTGAATGATGAGTGAGTGATAAAGTAGGTCGGGGTCTCCGAACGCGATCATCACTACCAAGCAGATCCCAAGTCCGATATTTCGTTGGCTTGATAGTTCCTGAAAATGACCCTCATAAAAAGACGCAAGCTCTTGCATTCTTATCTTCCGCACCACGGCGTGTCGCGGCTACTTAATTACTCGGACAAACCCCAGAGTTTTTTTCGTTCGCCTGACCATTTCTGCCAGACGCCATCGAGGGTATGTAATACGGTGGCTTGGAAGGGGTTGTCGTAGCCCGGTGCGAAATAGTGCCAGGTAACCACACGGCGCAGACGGGTCGATGTTTTCTTGCCTGTAGAATGCCAACAATTCGCTGTCCATACAAGCATGATCGGTGTATCGAGGATGATTTCTATTTCATCCGGGTGCTTGGCAAACAAAGATTTGGGGGGGATCTCTTCCGGACAGGAGGCCATTTCATTTTCATATAACTCTTGCTTAAACTCAGCCACATCGCGTTTGTGAGAGCCGGGAATAATTCGTAGAGGTGCATTGTCACCATCATGGCGATCGAGTCCCACGCGGATGGCGACCTGTTTCACATTGCCAAAATTATCCGAGTGCCATTGCACCTGTTTTTGTTCGCCGCCAACTGCCAGGGATGAATCGCCCATGCCAAAGGCGGCGATTTCTACACGGTCAACATCGAGAATCTCTTTGGCCATTTCAATCAGTCCCGGATTTTCAATCATCTCAAATATCGGTTCGCCAGCCATTAACATCTGAGCTGCAAGCGGATTAACATTACCAGGAAATTCCATTTCGCTCCAGCGCGGTTCAATCTCCTTTTGCAGGGTATCAATTTCAGCCATCGCTTCATCGGATAATGGATTGGGTATAACGATGAAACCACGGGAATGATAATGGTCGATTTGCAATTTAGTTAAAGACAAGGTTCTTAATCCTTTTTAAGATAATAGATATCGTTATCCAAATGATTTCCGGTCATGAGCCAGAGTTTATCATCAAAATCAAATAGTGCTGTGGCATGGCGTTTCGCCCAGGGTGAATCGGGAACTTCAGTCCAATCCTTACCATCGGATGAATACCATACATCATTGGTATTTTCTGTACTGCTTTGGCCGCCAATGATCCATAGTTTCTCATCGAAGACAATGACGTTATGATAGAGCTTACCAGTCCACGGGGCATTCGCTGTATGACAGGTCCAATTGGTGCAATCATCGGAACTCCATACATCATTATTGTAAACATAAGGTCGGTTATCGGTTTCGTAGCCGCCGCCACCGATTAACCAGACACGATCTTTGAAAACTGCATTGCCACAAATTAACCCACGCTGTGGCGTGTAGGGGGTTTTCATTTCGATCTCTTCCCAATGAATGCCATCTTCCGTACACCAGATATCGTGATAAAAGAGTTCCGGGGCCGGGGCAAACTGGGGTAATGTCTGTCCGCCTAAAACGTAGAGTTTATCATTGAGCACAAATGTATAATGCAAGACCCGCGGTGCCCATGGTACGGGGTGCCCCTCGTTTACATGATGCCAGTCTATGCCGTCGGAACTATTCCAAACTTCGGATTGGTAATGCCCTTGCAACGGGTCACCACCAACAATCCACATCTTATCCTGGTAGACGACATAGCCAGCGGTATGGGTACCTTCCCATTGTTCCGGTGCTTTGTCACGGGTATAATCATTGTCTTTTATCCGTTCCCAGTTAGCGCCATTTTTGGAGCGCCAGACATCGTTCACGCAATCGCGCGGATAGTATTGTTTATCGATAGGATTCCAGCCGCCAATAATATAAAGTTCGTCGTGATAGACCAATGCGCCGACGCCATCGCGCGGAGGAAATTCTGCATGGTCAGTTACTTTTACCCATTGATAGTTATTTGTAGTACTCATTCACTCGTCCTTTAAGCGGTCACTTTTTTGAGGTTTTTCAGAAATTGTTCGATCTCTTCCCGGGTATTATACAGGTGTGTGGAGACCCGCAAGTACTGGTCATTGCCATGGTATACTGTTTTTACTGTCGTATTAAAATCGCTTGAAAGCTTCGCCGCTACTTTAGATCCAGCAACTCCTTTAATTTCGAAACATGTCAGAGCCGAGCGCTGGCTGACTAGTTCCGGGCTGATCATTTTAACCGCCTTCATTTTCTTCAAACCCTGCTGCAATTGTTTTTGTAAGGACATGGCATGTGCTTCGATTTTATCAGGTCCCAGGGCATTTTGAAAATTGAGTGCCGCGCCAAGGCCAATCATTCCCGGCAAATCGCCACTGCCAAAACTACTCGAATAGGTTCCTGGTCCGGCCGCACGAATTAGCGGTGCAATCTCTTTTGCAGCCGACTGGCGAATATAAAGAATTCCCGTGCCTTTAGGGGCAAGCAACCACTTGTGTGTGCTGCTGGCGTAGGCATCGCAGCCCAGGCCCTTAAGGTTTACTTGAATCATGCCCAGCGCCTGAGCACCATCAACAACAGACAGAATTTTATTCTTCCTGGCCAATTCGGCAATTTCTTTTACAGGCAGGCGGTGCCCGGTCGTATAGGTAATATGGCTCAAACTAATAACTCGTGTACGGTCGGTAATTGCTGATCTAAATTTATTAACAATTGCCGCGGATGAATCAGTACTTGAAATTTTTATTTTTTCGAGTTTCAGGTTTTCCCGTTTTGCATAATACTGCCAGCAAAGAAAGCCGCCTGCGTGTTCCTGGTCGGTCGTCAATATATGATCACCCGGTTTAAACTGAATGCCTTGAGCGATCGCATTCATTCCCTCCGTGGTATTGCGTGTGATACTTATTTCGCCGCTTTGACAATGAACAAAGTTTGCCAATTTCTTACGAATAATTTCTGTCTGTTTAAATTGCTTGCCCCAAAACTCATGCACAGGATTTTGCTCAAGCCCGCGCAAAGCAGCAATCGTTTTTGCTAAAACGATTCGTGGGCAAGGACCGAGTGAGCCATTATTTAAATAGCTGAGTTTGGTGGGTAAGAGAAATTGTTTGCGCAGATCTGTCCAACTCGCTTGCTTATCAGTTTCCGCGGCGATGCTGTCATCTGCCGACACTGTATTTAGTTGGCTGCTGGCCAAGCCCAGACCAAGCAAAGTCATGAATTCTTTACGGGTAAAATCCGTTGTCACAGATTAGCCCTTGCTCAATGACTGTCTCAGGGCATTCATATAGCCGATAGCATAGGCTTTCTCTGCCATGGGATAGGCCATCGAAGGGCTGTGATCAAGTGTCATATTACCACGGAAGCCCGCATTTATAAATGTTTCCATCACGGTGTGCATGTTCATATAGCCATCATCGAGGAAGGATTCTTCAAAGTTTGGCAGCGGACTGCTGACATTGCGAAAGTGGACAATAAACACTTTTCCAGCGGAGACATATTTTTCGATGTCTTCGAGAATATTGCCAAATTGATCGCCGCCTTCGAGCCAGCAACCGCAGCAAAATTCCATGCCGAGCCAATCACTGTCGGCAATTTCAAAAGCACGGTCGTAACATTGGCGATTGTAGATGAGACAGGGAACACCGTTTATATCCGGCATGGGTGGATCGTTGGGATGCAGCGATAAACGAATGCCGACGGATTCGGCTACGGGCATAATCTCTCGCATGAAATAGGCAAAGTTATCCCAAATTTGCTCATGACTGTAATTGCCTTCGCGGGTTGGTGGCTGTTTCTTAAGCGCTTCAAGCTCGACTGCACGGGTAATGGAGTCACCCCGCCCTTTCATATTTTCAGTGCTTTGTACACAATCCGGTTCCCAAGTAAAGGTCGTGGTATGCACCCCTGCCCGCTTAAGATCACTGATAAATTCTTTAAACTCATCGATGATTTTATCGCGATCTGGATAGGCTAAATGGATCGAGGCGGATTTACTGAGCCTAAGTGTACCGGCATTTGAAAGTTCGAGCCCATGGGTGGCGAGGCGATCGCTTAGCTCTGAAATATAGGCATAGTTCGCCTGGTCATCTTCAAGCCATGTATAGACTTTGCTTATGCCAAGTTGGCGAACAAATTGCAATTCCTTGTCCGTTGGATCTGATGGTATTTTATAAGAAAAGGCGATGCCATCGGGCCGTTCAATTTCATCGATTGAGCGGCTCATTTTTTACTTGCTCCTTCGACATCCGGGCTCCAGCTGCTATACAAGAGAAAATCATAAACAGCTTTATTTGCTGCTTCGGAGCCAATACGGTTTAAGGCATGGGCGGCTGAATAACGTATATGGTAACTGTGACTCGTCATGGCCTGCAGTAATTTTTCCTCTACCGCTTCAGCGCCCTGGCCGACTCGGGCAAGCATCATGGCAGCTTTTAACGGAGCGGCTTTCCGGTCGTCGTCGATATCGCGATCGTTCATCATGTCTGCTACAGGGTCGAGAACAGGGCCGAGATCACCCTCAATCGTTCCCATCGCATCAAGCGCTGCTTCGGCAATATGTGGCGATCTGCTTAACAGGCTAACGAGTGTGGGCAGGCTTTTTGCCGCAGGCTTGCCAATATCGCCAAGTGCGAAGGCAGCATTTATCTGGGCCCATTCACTCGCTGTGTTTTCCTCGAGTAATTCGATCAATGCAGGTACAGCGGGTTCACCCAGTGCTGAGAGTGCCAGGCCGGCATCTTCCATAACCATGGGGTTTCCCCAACCCGGGGGACGTGTCATCATGGACGGTTTTTCCTCACCCGTTTTGCAGCTCTGCAAATGTTCAATTAAGGCGGGTACGGCTTTTTCGCCGATCGCAGCAAGTCCATATATCGCCGCATTCCGGACGATCTGATCGCCCTCATCAAGCGAACTTATAAGCGTTGCGATTGCTTCATCATCTACGTGTGTCAAACGCGAAATTGCCTTAATGGACCGAACACGCTCTTCGGCGTTATCGGCACTGCTAAGAATGACTGCAGTGGTTTCGTCTATTTGATTATGCCAACTCGCACTGCGCTCATCTTCGCCACGCATCCAATCCCAGATATGGCACCAGCCTATTTCATTGGGGTACAGGGTTGTAGTGCCGTCGGGCATTTGCCAATGCTCGCGCTGATTGTTCCAGTCCGATTTATTCGGTTCCTGGCAACGGGTCACAACAAACTTTGTCATATAGCGAGTCTCGTCATCCCTGCGGTTAACACCGGCTCCATGGCCAATGTCGAAATGAGTAATATAAGCGGTTCCCGGTTTTGCTACACCGGCGACGGCATTTTCGGAATCTTCCTTTTGCAGCCCGCGATTGTATTGCGTTCCGGGTATTACATGGGTGGGCCCAAAGTCGATATCTACATCCTGGCAGTAATAAAGGATCAAGCCATGTCTCGGGTAATGGTGGCAGTTGTGCGCGGGGGACGCGCAAGAATCCTGGTGGAAGAAATAGTGTAAACATGTGCGTCCGGAACCATCATCGTTGTTATTCAATTCATGTGTATGCCGATGCGGCATGATCATATAATTTTTGCCATAGAGACTTTCCAGGGCAGATCTCATTTCAGGCGATTCAAGTACCTGGTACATTTCAGGAATTAAGGGCAAAATATTATCGCCTGGGTTTACCCCCTCTGTTATATGCTCCTGCATTTGGCTAGTAATGTGCTCATGCAATTCCGGGGGCAGGTCTGTATCGACCCGGTGATAGCCGTCTACAATAAAGCGCGAAACTTCATCATCTGATAATCTATGTTCTGACATATGTGCTCCGAATTGTCTGTGTGTTTTAGTAACCGACGCGGTAGAAAATACCGGGTTTAGTACTGAAGCGAATGAAGTTCATCGCTTCCTTGGATACATGGGCATTGCCTGTGTGTTTGTACTGAACACCGCTGCCATACTTTTTCGAATCAGTGACAGAAAATGTAAACGAAAAGTCCAAACTCTCATCTGCCGTCTCAATAGTTAAGAGGTATGATTTATCTTTTACATTTTTAATCGTTGCCTTCACTTCGGGTAGACTCATAATAAAAATTTTGCCATCTTTATCGTAACATACACCGACCCGGAGTATGCCTTTGGGGTTACTCTCAGTATCGGCAGTCTGGCGACCAATACCCTCGTTCTTTCTCAGGTCAAGCATAAACTCAAGCGCATCACAAAGCTGAGCATCTCTTTTATTCAGATCGAGTGGTCCGTTTATTTTCATACCAAATTTGTGCTTCGTTGTGGCTGGTCCGCGAACGATTAACTCATCATTCCAGTCAAAGGAAATGCTGACGACTTTGCCCTTTTTACTAAGCTTTACATTGCTGACAGGTGCTTTCGCTTTACCAGCATGAGGAAAAAGTTTATCGTTGGCTGGTGCATAAGGTAGGGAGGCCATCTTTGAATATGCAAAGAGCGCGTGTCCGCCACTGAACCCATCAGCTGTTTTTATATAAAAGTAAAGCGGGGTATGGTCCCAGCGCTTTGGCAATTTAGCCAGAGGAACTTTAAATGAAACAGACTGTTCACCTGCTTTAAGTTTCGTTTTAGTTGTCAAGTGACCGCCAACAAAGGCGAGGCCCAGTTCTGCATCTTCAGCTTTTGGACTTTTAATCTTAATGGTGACCTCGACCAAATCCTTGGCTGTGGCTGTGCCATTGGCTGATTGAATCTCAAAACTCATCGGACTGGTCTTTAGATGTATTGGACCACGGTCGCCGGTAGCAAGCGGTAGGCCTGTGCCCAAGGCTCTCATTACTTCTGTTGCCATTGCCGCATGTCCCGGTTGGGTTGGATGAACAACGTCGGGCGTAAATTCATATTTCACATCCGCTTTTCCGGCTTTTGCTAATTCACTTTTATAATAACCGTATACATCAATAACAGGTACCTTCATTTCTGCAGCCAATTCATCCTGGGCTTTGAAGATCGTCAGCAAACATTTGTTAACGCCATCTTGCCAGCCATCTGACTTCGCAGCTGTATGGGAAATATGCGTCTCGCGAAGTAGGAAAATGGGAATTTTCAATTCCTGGCATTTCTCAATTACTTTCTTGATATTCGCCTTAAAGCTTGCGGCTTTCTTGTCAGCCCCTGCACTGCTCCAAACGGTATCGTTCACCCCAAACATGCATAATACCATTGTTGGCTTTTTACTTAAACCCGCCTGCAGTTGACCCAGGCCAGAGGATGAACTCTTGCCACCAGAGCCAAAATCATAGACCTTGATTCCCGCATCGGGGTATACGGCCGCCAAAACATCTTCCATCTGTTTCTGATAGAATTTCATCGCTGAAATGGAATCCCCAAGCGTGAGTATTACATCATTCTTTTTAAGGTAGGAATCAGCAGCCGAGACTGTCATGCCTACGCTGAGTACGGATAAGATTAGGATTAATTTTTTCATCATTCAACTTTCTCATTGTTACTTTCATTTATATTCATACACAACTAGTCACATTTATAATACCCTATACCTAAGAGATGACAAGGTCATGCTGGGCGATATACATAGGCTAATGGCCTGATTTCCCTTCAGTCTTCACGTAGAAATCTAATAAACCAGCACAACTTGCCCAGTTCTGTTTTGCATCCATTGTAAGGCAAAAATTTGGAGAACCGATTATGAGCCCTTTCGAAACAAATAAAGAACGCTTTGTTGGCAACCGCTTTGGCATGTTTATCCACTGGGGATTATACGCCATGGGCGCCCGCCATGAATGGCTGAAAAAAGCCGAAAAAATGACAAGCGAAGAATACCAAAAGTACTTCGACCACTTCGACCCCGATCTTTATGCCCCGACAGCCTGGGCCAAGGCAGCCAAAAATGCCGGCATGAAATACATGGTAATCACCACAAAACACCATGAAGGATTCTGCCTTTGGGATTCGAAGGTTACGGATTACAATGCGACAAATACCCCCTACGGCAAAGACCTTCTTCGGCCAATGGTCGATGCTTTTCGCGCCGAAGGGCTGCGGGTCTGTTTATACTTTTCATTGATCGACTGGTACCATGAGCATTATACCATCGACCAGATGCATCCGCTCGCACGCGCCGGTGAAGAGCCCGCAAATGAAAACCGAGATATGGCAAAATACCGCAGCTATATGTTTGAGCAGGTGCGCGAGATCATGACAAATTATGGTGAGATCGATATGTTATGGGTCGACTTTTCCTTTGATCCTGCCGGACCATTTGCAGGAAAAAATAAAGATGATTGGGGGTCTGAAGAACTCGTCGAAATGATCCGTGAACTGCAACCGGGTATCATGATCAACAACCGCCTCGGTTTGGATACCGCACCCGATTTTGTTACCCCCGAACAATACCAGGCGGAATTCTGGCCGGTTGATGAAGATGGCAATCGCCTCGTCTGGGAAGCCTGCCAGACCTTCTCCGGGTCCTGGGGATACCATCGCGATGAAGACAGCTGGAAGGACCTGCGCACACTGCTTTGGTTGCTTATCGATTCCGTAAGCAAGGGCGGCAACCTCTTGCTCAACGTCGGGCCGACGGGCCGTGGTGAGCTCGACTACCGTGCTCTCGATCGCCTCGAAGGCATCGGCAGCTGGATGAAGTCGCATTCCCGCAGTATCTATGGCTGTACCGCTTCCGACTATACGCCGCCGCCAAATTGCAGCTATACACAAAACGGCAATCGCCTCTATTTGCACTTTTATCAGTGGCCCATTCGTATGATAAAACTGGATGGATTAAAGGGGATGATTAAATATGCTCAGCTGCTAAATGATGCAAGCGAAATTATTATCGATGAAAAAGATTTTGGACAAATCCAAACAGAGGGTATTGCCTTTGGTGAGAATTTTGTGCGCCTGCAATTACCTCCCAATCGCCCACCTGTAGAAATTCCCGTGATCGAACTATTCCTCAGGGATGAAAAAGAGATTTCTGGACATAGCGATGATGCGGTAGCTACAAATTTTATTGATTAACGTCCTGCCTCAGTCCGAAGAATGAGGGCTGGGGGCGCTTGTTCTGCTTAATTCATTGTATCTTGTCTTCATCATTTCTGCAATCAATTCTGGAGATTGGTCTGAGAATAATTTGATGTCCCCAAAATGCTGATAGTCATAGAAACGTTTCTTTATTTTTTCACGTTCTCTTTTTTCATCGTAATTCAGTCCCCTGGAAACTTGTCTTTTTACTACGACCTCTTCTGTTTCTTCCAAAGATTCCGACGGAAGTAGTAAAATTGAAAGTCCCAAGTCACGAATTGAATTGGAATGTTTCGATAAATCTATTTCGTCTGCAAGGAAACCTGAAGAAAGAGCGAAAACAGTATTGTTATTTCTTCCCTCTATCAATTCATAAAATAGATTTGAATTGGCATTCCGATATATTAAATATCCTTTTTCCTCAATGTACCTGTCAATCTCTCCAATTCTGTTAATAAACTCAAAATCAGTATCCACGAAATCATAAGATATTTTCTCTGCAAATATTTTTCCACATGTTGTCTTTCCAACACCTCCTGGCCCAATTATAAATATTCGATTCATTTTATAGCAGAACTAATTTATTATGCGCCATGACGCAAAACGGGAAATTCCTACCCTGTTATGGCTATTGCCGCAACAAGTAAATCGAATCAATCAATTCACCGATTTCTTCATGAAAGTAGTAGCAAAGGCCATCTGGCGCGACAACAAAGAATGCTTGGAATTTTTTACCATCGCGTTCATCGATTTGCAGATCGCCTATATTTAATCCATTGGCTTCGAGCTCTTCCTTCATGCCCTGAATATCAACTACCAATACCGCAGCACCATCTTGAGGGGCATCACCGCCATTTATTGCGAAGCCGATCTTAACACCATCTCTTTCAAGAATGACTGTTGGATTCGGCGTGTCCAAACGCTGCACTTCCTTCATCGAAAAGTGTTTGCAATACCATGCAGATGCTTCATCGAGATCGACAACGGGAAGGGCCAGAACATCTTCCTGATAGGGATAAGCCGCTTTAAATTGTGGGTTTTCAGACATACTATTTCTCTCCTTATGATTCTGTCGACAAGCCTTGTGATATCCAGCGAAAGCGTCCATTGAGCCAGGCCTGGCAATATTGTTGCTGCATCAAACATCGGTACGCTCGACCTGTTCGGATCTGCGGGCTGACATTCGAGACCCGCATCAGCTCATTTCTTGTTGAATTCCCGTATGGCTGCAGCAGCTCTTGGTACGTCATCGGTGTTGAACGAATCGATTCCCTTCTCCAGCCAGCCCAAATAAGGTTCGAGCGATTTTCCTCCTCTGCCCTGCACCCCTCCGTACTGCACCATGATCTCATTATCATGCATGAGATCGATCACGCTCTTGTTCGTGTTTCTGACCCAGACGAACAAGCGATCCTTGGGAACATTACCTTTCAAGAGCTTCTCCACGTTGTTTCTCTTGCCGTCGGCATTTGCGTAGATCACCATTTCAGGCGCCATTCGGTGAATGGCAAGGGTCTGTTCAAAATGATAGGTCATAGGGACGCAGAAGGTCTGAGCCTTTTCATCCCGTATGAATTCGATGACCTTCTCGATATTCAATATCTTGAAATCCAGGAAAAGCACCGTTTTCCCACGCGCCCAATCAAGGGTCTCTTTCAATGTCGGTATCTTATGGGTGCTGACCTTTCCCGCTTGAGTTCTTAGAAAGAAAGTTTTCAGTTCAGCAAGCGTATGTTCGGCGACCACATCATCATGACCTCCTGTAGTGGTACGTCCCAGCCCTCCGTCATGAAGGATCACGAACACACCGTCTTTGCTCTGACGCACATCAATCTCGATAAAGTCCGCACCATCGGCCAAGGCCTGCTCAAACGCGGCAATACTGTTTTCCGGCAGACCCGGTGGTGGCGCTCCTCGGTGAGCCAGGATGGTCGGCTTGCTATCTGGACGCCAACGCAAAAAAGGTTTCGTGGCAATGACGACAACCCGCGCTGCTGAACCCAGCACCTCACCTCGGCCCCCTTTCGGTCGCACCTCGATTTGGTAGGCGCCGTTTTCGATCTCTCCGAACGTCCATTCGCATACCGCCTGCTTAGATTGGGTCCAGGGCGTTGCCATCTTCTTTAGACGCTTTTTCCGCTGCAACACCACCTTCCCGGTCCAGTCGCGGACAACGATTTCGACCGTTTTCGCCATGCGTGCCAGCGGCCGGCCTATCTCAATGGAAAACGTGGCTGAGTCGCCTGAATCGATAACCGGGGGGATATCCACATTCACTACCGACGCAAGCGGCTCATCTGCTCCGACAGGCACAGCTGTCACCAATTCATAGCGAACCAATTTCTGCGGACTCATATACAGCGTTTTTTCCGCTCGCCAGCTCATGACCATGGGTTGGTCGGTGTCCTTATCGCGCTTGTCATAATCGCAAAGCGAAACCTGCAGCCCAAACGGTGAGCCGACCTCCGGTTTGAAATTGGGAAACGCCTTCCATGGAATAACCATCTCGACGATATAACCGATCCGTGTCCGCTTGCCTGCGATGCGCAATCCGTCGATTACACCGTCACGTCCGTTAACGAGCACTGCGGCCGGGGATTTGCCCACTGGTGGCCGTACAAACAGCTGGTATGCTCCCTTTGAATAGGGCGGCTTCATGAATGCCTCGCCACCCCGGCCGTCGATAAAGAGTTCAAGACAATCCTGCTGCCAGACAAAACCGGGTGGACGCTCATTATGGACGTCATCGTCGGTCACAAGCACGGCGATACAGAGTCCTTCATCATTCCATGCAGAATACATTTCAGCGCCGGCGTCCTTTGGTCCGCGCCATTCATGGCCTGGCTTGATGTTAGAGATATATGATGCGTAGCGCAGTGACAGTGACGTCGCCGCTTCCCACTCGTCGAGTTTCGCATCCAGGACCAGTGGTTTGGTCAGCCTGGGCAGCTTACCTTCCGGGTTATCTTGTTTTGTCAGCCAGTGTGCTCTCTCTTTGGTAGCAGGAGCGATACTCGTGCATCCCGCACACGCCGCCACTGCCAGCCATAAGCTGAGTACGGATAAGATCAGGATCCATTTTTTCATCATTCAACTTTCTCATTGTTACTTTCATTTATATTCATACACAACTAGTCACATTTATAATACCCTATACCAAAGATATGACAAGGTCATGGTTGGCGATATACCCAGGCTAATTGCTTGATTTTCCTGTACTATTCACGTGGAAATCATTCGGTCATACAACTTGCCCAGTCCTCTTTTTCATCCATTGTAAGGCAAAAATTTGGAGAACCGATTATGAGCCCTTTTGAAACAAATAAAGACCGCTTTGTTGGCAACCGCTTTGGCATGTTTATCCACTGGGAATTATACGCCATGAATGGCTGAAAAAAGCCGAAAAAATGACCACCGAAGAGTATCAAAAGTACTTCGACCATTTCGAGCCCTAATTAGCCCCGTTATCTACACTGTGTCTAAAAATCAAAATAATTATCAAATTTGAGAATGTATGGTATTTTTTAAGAGAATTGATTGTCCAAGAAGGTGTTGGTTTTCAAAACTATGATTCTGTCGACAAGCCTTGTGATATCCAGCGAAAGCGTCCATTGAGCCAGGCCTGGCAATATTGTTGCTGCATCAAATAACGGGTTTGCTCGGAATGGTTGATTGAACCGCGGTGCCAGATTTGATGATTGAAGAGATAAGCGTCACCGGCGTTACACAGAATTGGCACAGGGCCTTGACCACGGTACTGCGGGGGGTTCTTCTCATCGGGCTCCTTCACATGGTCCTGCTCTGGCAATAGTCCTGAAAAATGGCTGCGTGGCACTATCTGTGTCGGGCCGTTCTCTTCTGAGGTAATATCTGTGATGGCGAATTGTATAGACATCCATAAAACGGGCATGGGTAATCCGACATCCTCCCAGGTGGTGCTTTCGGGGCGAGGATGCTCGAGCGTATCATCGATGTGCCATTGCTTATGTCCCTGCCCTTTGGCGCATTTGAGAATGCTGTGCCCGCAGTGGGCGATCTTTGGACCAAGTACTGCACGTGCGAGCTCAAGGATATCGGGGCGTTCCCGCAACGCTGCAAAATACTCATCTGTCTTGGCCTTTTCACGGAGTACAGTAATTGAGCTTGGATCGCTGCTGGAGTGTTTATTGTCGGTTTCCGATTCGCCCAAATAAGTCTCAGTTAATTCGATAACTTGCTTGCGCTCGTTTTCATCTAAAACATTGCGAACAAGTGCGTAACCTTCACGGTCGAAGGTTTCGCGCAACTCTGCATAGTCAATTGTAGCTAAATCCATATTGCTCCTGTAATTGAATAAGTCTTACCATAGCATCCAATCAAGCTTTTTCACCAGCTTAAAGAATCTCACATTCGCTGCAGCGAGCGAATTACTTTGAATATAAGATTGATCAATGAGAGTGAGCTTAATACAAGTACTGTGACAGCCAACCAGGCATGTGAGCGATACTTACGAGCAAGTATGGCAATTATTGAGAGTATAAATGATGCTAATACTGCTAACATATATAGCAGTGCAAAAAACGGTGCAATGACTTTTATTCCTAAGAAGCCCTGGGGCAAAGCCAAATGAAAACCAGGCAATAAACAAAGCTATCGCAGCCCGTATTGCTGCCTTGTTGGGAAGCAGTTCCTCATCCCTCAATTCGTCTTCGAAATTAGTTTGGTCCTCATCCTCGCTCATGTAACCGTCCTTAGTTCTATGATTTCTAAAGTGCCCTATTCATATCATCGATAGTAGCTTTCTTATTGGTCTTGATGATACCAATTATGGAATCGTGTTGCTTATAAACCGGTGCAAGCACAAGTTCACCAGAATCATTAAATATAAAATCGATTTGATCGCCTGCATTAAGGTGCAACTTGTCCCGTATCGATTTGGGTACTGTTACTTGCCCCTTTGTAGTCATTTTAGAAATAGTCATAGTATTACCTTTTCTTGATTCTTTACTTTATAGTATACTTTGAGAATTATCAAATGTCGATGCTAACGTGGTACAGCTCCAATATCCACTTCGTATTTAGAAATTAATCCGCCTAAGATTGGAAAATCGTTATATGCTTCTAGCCTGAATTATTCACAAAACCATCTACTGCAAGCACGATTTACTGCAGTATCAGCAACTTAGAACTGACGATGACCTTGAAGTGCTTCAGCACGCTTGCATCCATCTTACAGCCCTACTGATACTATTGTATTTCGCACTTTCGCTACGAGATTTATGAATAATCCAGGCTAGGTTACGGCTATGCTAAGTGATGAACAACACCATTTTTTTAATACCTTTGGCTATCTGGGTTTTCCGGGATTGCTGGATGACTGCAAAGAACGGATCATTGAGGAATTTGAAAATGTCTGGAAAGAAAATGGCGGTGGGCATGGTGGAAACGAACATGACCTGACAAAGCGTTCGTGTTTACTTCCCTTTCCGGGTAGAAATGTGTATCTAAGCAGTCTGCTCGACGATCCCAGGATTCACGATATTGCGGCGGATATTCTCGGTGAGGATTTTAATTATACCAGTGGAGACGGCAACTACTATTCTGGTGATACCAACTGGCATTCCGATGATTACAAAGGTGACCGCATTCCCAGTATAAAGATTGCCTTTTACCTGGACTCGGTGACGCGTGATACCGGTGCCTTACGGGTGATTCCCGGCAGCCATCATTGTGGCGATGCCTATGCAGATACTGTTGAGGAACTGCGAAAGGATACAGATAAGAGCTGGGGCATTCATGGCAGTGAGGTCCCCTCAGTGGCTTTGGAAACGATGCCGGGTGATATTATTGTCTTCTGGCATAACCTTAAACATGCAGCATTCGGCGGCAGCGAACGGCGCCGTATGTTTACTATGAACTTTTGTGAGCACGTCGAGGACGATCGCCTGGAGGACTTGCAAAATATGCTGGCCCCAGAAGGTCGTTTCTTCATTGACCATTGTATTGGGCAAACGATGATTGATACGGCTGGACCTGAACGCATGATTCATCTACAGCAAATCATGGCAAATGATTTTAAGATCAAAGAGTATCATGACGAATTAAAAGCCAAGGGTGTTACCGAGCCGTCTCGCGGCTAGCAGTCTGTCGGGGATAATTATAAGTGAAGAAAAACAGGCTTATTCGGGAGGTAGGTAGCAATTGCGGGTATTATTTGCATAATTAAAATAGGGGACGGGCTTCAGTCGAGTATCATACATTGCCACGTAATTCATACGCTCAACACGACCATCTGTAAAAAGAAAATTCCGATCAATTTTACCGCGTTGAGGTCCATTGGCATTCCACAAAAGTGACTGCAGGTAACCATCGGGACCATCCTTATATCTTTGCACCAAAAGTCCGGTACCCCTGTCCGGGTGGCTCGTTTGCCAATAACCATTCGTACTGGGGGCATCCATACTGGAAGCCATCACCCTAAATCGATAGCCATTCCACTCGAGACTATCATCAATTTTTAGCAGGCCTTCTTGGTCATCTCTATAGACTTTGCTACCGAACCACAACTCATAACTAACATAAATTAAGTCGAAGCTACTGTTCTCTATATCAGCTTCCTGGACCATGGGGCATATCATTAGATCGTTCAATGGTGCAATGGATTCGAGCATGGGACGGTCATCACCCTGATAACTAATTGTTGGTCGGCAGCCCAATCCATTGCTATTCACCCTGCGTCGCGGCAGGTAGCCATCGAAGTCAAGGGTATAGCTTATGAGCCCTATGCCCAGTTGGCGCTGGTTATTGGTGCACAGAGTCAGTCTTGCAAGGTACTTGGCTCGGCCAAGGGCGGGCAACAGCATCGCTGCTAAAATCGCAATAATGGCGATAACCACCAATAATTCAATCAAGGTAAAATAACGCTTCATTTGTTCATCCCCCTGGATGGTCTTCTATCCCATTTCGAGACGAAGGCTGATATTTTCGTTTTTTAGCACTAGAATTCAAGCAAAAATCACGAGAGGCTAAGCTAAAATTAAGTCAAGAATAAAGTTGTACGTTACAAAGTTCCGGTGCAAAATATCCCGAAGAGATCTCCAATTTAACTTTGCTGCTTATTGAGCAGGCAAATAACATAAGCGGGCGGTTGTGCTGTTACTAAAATAGGGAATCGGCTTCAGTCGAGTATCTAACATTTTCACATTTAGTATCTGCTCAACACTGCCATCGGTAAATAGAAAATTTCGGTCAATATTGCCTCGTGCAGGATCATTGCCATTCATCCAAAGCGACTGTAAAATTCCCGTACTGTTGAGGCGTCTTGGTGTTAAAAGCCCGACGTTGCGATCCGGGTGAGATGATTGCCAATAGGCTGGGTGCCAGGCATCCAGGCTGGAGGCCATCACTTTAAATTGATTTCCATTCCAGCCAAGGGTATCAGTGATTTTCATCATCCCTTCGCTCTCATAGGCAAGGACTGTGCTGCCAAACCACAACTCGTAACTGCTATAAACATTGTTGCTGCTGCTGCCTGCCAGGTCTATTTTCCGGGTTAGTGGGCATACTAATACATCATTCAATGACATATAAGATTGGAGTAATGGACGATCATCGACCCCATTATATTTGATAGCTGGCCGGCAGCCACCTTCTACATTTACTGAAAGCCGTGGCAGAAATTCATTAAAGTCACTGCTGTACCTGCTTATGGCAACGCCAAGCTGGTGTTCGTTACCGATGCACTGAGTTAGTTTTGATTGATACTTGGCACCACCCATGACTGGTAACAACAAGGATCCTAAAATGGAGATGATGGTGACTAGCACCAGTAGTTCAATTAATGTAAAGTAAAGCTTCATAAAATCAGTCCCTTTGATGGTCTTCCATCCCCCCGTAGAGACGAAGACTAAAATTTGCATTTATTAAAATATATTCAATCAATTAATACGATAAGTTGTATTTAGGAATAAAGCAAGGGAGAATATAAAACTTTATAAAGTTTTTGGGTTTAGGGCCATTAAGCTGTCTAAAATACGAACTATTTCGTTATAATGGCTTTATAGCTAAACCTGGTTAATTGACGGACTTTATCTTGCAATAACTAGTGTCTTTGCAGTATTTAAGCTTAGCTCCAGGTGCGATCATTGGCAGTGCGAATGTCATTCCATTCATCTGTCGATGCCCACATCTCTGGAAAGTTCTTATTCAAATGTTCTTTAATGACATCGTCATTAAGGTCATCGATGCCGAGGCCGGGTTTATCGGGTACTTCAATAAAGCCGTCTTGAACGATGGGGTTGGGCAAACCTGTGACCATATCGCTCCACCATGGAACATCGGCGGAATGATATTCCAATGCTGTGAAATTTTCTGTAGCGGTTGCCACATGTGCTGCGGCCATGCAGGCAATGGGGCTTTCCGCCATATGAATGGCCATGGCAACACCATAGTCCTGGGCCATATCCCCAATTTTTTTGGTTTCCAAAATGCCGCCTGAACTAAGAATGTCGGGGTGAATATAAGTCACTGCCCCAGCGTCCAGCAGGGGTTTAAAGTTTTCCTTGAGGTAAATGTCTTCGCCGGTGCAGATGGGAATGGTGGTCGCCTGATTTAAGCGCGCAAGCTGCTCGGGATAATCCCAGGGGATCATATCTTCGAGCCAGGCGGGGTGGTATTTTTCGATGCGCTTTGCCAGACGAATCGCTTCATCTACCCCCATGTGGCCGAGGTGATCGATGGCAATGGGAACCTCATCGCCTGTAACAGAACGGACATCGGCCATATACTGCTCAATCATATCGAGCCCTTTTTCTGTAAAGGTAAGCCCGGTGAATGGATGTTTCAGATTATTAAGATCGTAGCGTCTGTTCCTCTCGTAGCGGTCTTCCAGGGTTTCGATTTTTCCCTTAAATTTCCGTTTGTTTTTGAACTCTTCTAATAGACCAAGTGGCGCACTCAAGGTACCCGGTTCATCGATAATCTGCCACAGACCCAAATCCATTTTTAAAAATGTGAAGCCCATCTCCATGCGTTTCTTCAATGCCTCTCCCATGGTTTTACCATCGGGCTTGCCGGTCACATCCGTATCGCAATACATCCGTACCTTATCTCTGAAGCGTCCACCGAGCATCTGATAAACGGGAATGCCGTAGGCTTTACCAGCTAAGTCCCAGAGGGCCAATTCGATAGCACAAACACCGGCTGCACCACGACTTGTGGTACCAAATTGTTTGATCCTGCGAAAGATTCTATCGATATCGCAGGGGTTTTCGCCAAGGATACGGGGCTTGAGCATTTGTGCAAAAACCTTATGGGCACCATCGCGTAATTCACCATAACCGACGATATCCTGGTTCGTATAGATCTTTACCAAGGAGCTGCCAAAGGGGGCACCGGTGATATCTGCAAAGCGAATATCAGTGATACGTAGCTGCGATGGACGGGAATTGGTATTGACGTGATTGAGTGTTTCTTCGTAATTATCCGACATGATCGACCTTTTGTTCCTATACAATTATGAGTGGCTGGGGGCTTTGCAATTGCTAAATGCGAAAAAAACTCCGAATTCTTTTTTTGAGTGACAGCTTTAAATCTTTATTTCACTCGCTAGGTTAACAGACAGAAGCAATTTTTTTATATAAATTAATACCGAATTGAGAAGGAAGCCTATATGTCGTTATTTGATGATAAAGAACTGATTGAAAGCATTACCTCCACCTGGGAAGGTGAGCGATTTGAAAATGGCCGTCCCAAAGTGAGTGATGAGCTAATTGAGCGTTTCCGTGATTTGACCATCGAGGAGATTTATACTGGTATTTGGAATCAACATAGCCGGGGATATGAGGCTCAATTTCAGAACGGTTTTCTAAACAGTCACCCGGACAAGGTGCTTATTGGACGTGCTGTTACTGCGGTAATGGCCCCAAGTCGCCTGGACCTGCATGCGTCATTGACGAAGATTGGTGATGAAGATGGGCGCGAAGGTTTTTATAATTCCTGGATTATCCAGATCATGCAGAAGTATGATGTAATGGTGGTGGACATGTTCGACAAAATTCTCGAGGGAACCTTTGTTGGTGGCAATTTAACTACCGGTATCGAAGAACGGACCGAAGGCACGGGCGGTGCGGTTATCTGGGGCGGTGTACGCGACCTTGATCAAATCAGAAAAAAGAGCATTCCTACTTTTTATCGTGGCTATGATCCCACGGGAATTAAAAATGTGGTGATGGTTGGTCTGAATGTTCCCTGCCGGATAGGTGAAGCGATCTGCCTGCCTGGCGATCTGGTATATGCCAATTGTGACGGGGTGGTTTTCATACCGCCTCAACTGGCAGAGAACGTTGCCCGTACGGCGGAGCAAACCAAGGTGAGGGATGTTTTTGCCTTCCAGCGTATTGATGAAAAAGTGTATACCGTGGCGCAAATCGACCGCTCATGGACCAAAGCTATATGGGATGATTTTCTAGTTTGGTTTGATGAGGAATGCCCGAAAAAGTATCGGCAACTCACCTGGGAGGATATCATTGAAAAAGAATTGGCCAAACAAACTCAGGATCTTAACAACTAGCCTGGCTAGTTATTTGCTGTTGTTAATTCCTTATTGTTGAAAAAAAACTTGCCATCCATCAGCCGATATTTGTTTTTAACATCATTCATTTTCTTACCATCTTTGTTAATGACTTCAAAAAAGGTAATGGTATCACCTTTAACTTTGTACTCAAAAGTGATACTCTTTTCTACTTCAAGTTTGTCATTCGTCCAATAGTCTAAACTTCCCGTTCCTTCAGCTCTCAGGACGAGACCCATTTTGGATATCTCTTTTGCACCATTTTTCTGTACTTTTTTGACTCTTTCATATGTCCATTTGCCGATTATTTCATCAACGGTCCTGCCATCGCCTTCATTCGCAAAGACAGCAGAGCAATGGGCTAATGCTAGTAAAATAATTAATTGTTTGAACATGATGACTCCTTTTGTCTTAAGAAATGATGACTCATTTTCCTGGATATGCTATATATTTTTCATTTAAGTAACGGTTCTTCATTTTCTTCGTCCAACGTATTATTCGCCTTATCATAAGCAAAGGTATTTGCCCGACGCTCCTGATTCGATTTGTTTGGTGCGGAGCCATGAATGATCAGCGAGCCGAAAAATACGGCATCGCCGGCTTCTGTCTCAACAGGCGTCGCATCATAAGCATCGATATCCCCTTCCAAACCAATACTGAATGATGCCGATGGCACCGTGCCATGTTCGATGGACCCAGCCTTATGGCTACCTGCAACAAAGCGCACGCAGCCGTTTTCTAATGTAGCGGGGTCGATCGATAACATGCAATTGATTTGCGAGGGATCTTTCCTGTAACTTTGCCAATAGCCCCAATCCTGGTGCCAGGGAGTGAAGCTGCCATCCCTGGCGGGTTTCATCAGCAGCTTCGAATGAAATTTGATAATGTCCTGTTCACCACTGAGTTGGCGAATGACAGAGAGCATGGATTCTGATTCGAGAATTTCTGCAATGCTTGGGCATACACATTCACTGTTAATCAATTGGCGAATGCGAAGCTTGCCCGCTTCAAGGTCTTCTTCCCAGGCAATGCCTGCTCCATTTTTAAGATTGCTATTGGGTCCCACTCGATCTTCTTCAATTGCAAGTTGCGCCATCTCCTCATGTAGAGCTTCCGTTTCCATCTGCAGCCGGGCCAGGGTTTGCCCATCGATAAACTGCGGGATCTTCAAGTATCCCTGCTCATGAAATGACTGTAGCTGTGATTCAGATAACATCTCTTTTTAATTCCCCTAATCTATCAGCATTAACTCTTTTGGATTCTTTGATAAGCCAACATTTCATCTTCTCCATCCAGCAATATATCATAACTCTTACTAATTCCTTCTTCCCCAAAGATATCCTGTACTGTCTCATCCATAAATTCCTTACTAGAACTTATGATACAGCCCTTCGTCCAGTAATCCACCTGGCAATTACCTTGTATCTCGAGTACTTTTGGTTTACTCACCTTACGCTTTTCACATTCATCTTTATAGGCTTGTGGAACCCAATCCGTCTCGGCATGCTCCCATGCAGTGATCGTGGGAGTCTCATAGCTCATCGTTCGTTCCATATCCAGCCTGAATGCATCCATTACTTGATAGCTAGTCCACCTTGGTTTGTTTCGTGCATTACGAATCGCCTTATGAAAGTAATCCGCAAAAGTCGATGATTTCTTTTGTTGCCATTGTCCCCAGCTACTGAACTCATAGTCTGCTGGGCTTGTCACCATTTCAGACCGTACAGGGTTGAGAGCGACATATTTAGAGCATTTCCATAGCGCATCTTTTTCATCGAGAATCACGCTCTTGAATCGTCCATCCCACAGCGGACCAATTTTCTCATGTCGTTTATTGTACCACAGGGTAAAAGCTTGTTGTAGTGCCTTCATGTATTCAGACATATCGCGCATCCGTTCTCTGGCATTATCTATGTCAACCAACATGTATGGCAGAGTGTCTTTATCCCCTTTATACTCGAGCTTTTTGGTGCGTTTCATCCCCTTATAGTATTCATTATGTTTGCGAGTCGCTTCAGGACGCGAAAGCAGTTCACATCTCTGCTTAAATATGATATGATAATGATTACCCATTATGCAGTACGATGAGATTTCCACATTGAAATACCCAGTGAGTTTTGTCATCAGGTTTACAAAGTAGTTTTTATCTTCCGTATCGAATATATCCTTCCCGTCCTTCTTATAAGTCGCCAAACGGTTCATCGTATGATAAAACGTGTCTCTATTATGAACTTTCAATCGAGCCCTGCGCATCTCTTTCTCCATTTTTAGTACAATAGCACAAATAATTAGTCTGTCAATATACATTTCATGTCCCTGTTAATTAAATCAGTTCTATATACAATGATTGTTAGGTTATTTTTTGAGACTGGTTGTACGGCCAACCAATTCTTTCTTAAAAAAATCAGTTGCTAACATTTTTTCAAGAGCGCTACTTTCTTCATCACTTAAGCCAGGTGAGTTGAGAATTTCACAATTGCTTTCGAGTTGTTCCGCACTGGCAACACCAAGAACGACAGAGGCGATGCGGTCATCCCTTAGACACCACTTTATGCCTAAGTGCGCAACAAAGGCACGATCTGTGAGGCCTGCCTCTTCTGCTATAGCAAACCATTGACCTTTGCGAAAACATTCTCTGGCGATAAGCGCAATACCACGTTCGTGGGCATCGGGAATGATTTTATCTTCCATAGCCTGGTCGGTGGGATTGTAACTTATGAAGGTGGAGTCAAAATGACCGCTGGCTAATTGGCTGAGTAAAAAGCGTTCGCCTGAAAAGGTATCTGCACTGGCAAAACGAATGAGCCCCTCCTCTTTTAGTCGGCTGACATTGTCGCCAATTTTAGCCATATAATCCGGGTCCGCATCGACAGCAGTTTTTAGAAATGCGACGTTTAGAATGTCGACACAATCGCGGCCGATCATTTTGCAGATGCGTTGCACTTCGGTTTTCAGCAAATCATACTGGGCCATTTGGCGGTTTTCTGGGTCGTAACTGTAGACCATGCCTTCGGGCCGTGTCTGGATGAGAATCTCTTCTGATGGCTTAAGATCTTTTAGCTGCCGGCCCATGGCATCCTTCTCGGAATCGATGGCGAGATCAAATAAATTAATGCCGAGATCCAATGCTTTAGCAACGATTTGCTGGCGGTTTTCCTGGCCAAAACCATCGAAGACATAGCCACGCTGAACGGCCAGTTTGCCATCATCACCAAAACCGCGAATATAGCCACCTTCACCAAACTCATGGCCGCCCAAACCAATAACCGATACATTAATACCGGTTTTCCCAAATTCTCTGTACTGCATATCTGTCCCCTGTCTGCTGTCCATCAGACAGTAAACCCGAATTAATCAATCCGCTGTTTGCTGGTGAATTAAGTCAGTTTTGTGAAATAAAAGATTCAAATAGATTCATGCAGGCTTGACGCCTATTTGATTTACTCCATTGTAGGGAGAACTTAATTATTGGAGATACAAATGAGTGACCAAGGAAAGATTTTAATCATCATCGGCGATGCAACGGAAACTGTGGATACCCTTTATCCATTTCTACGTGTGCAGGAAGAGGGCATTGAGCCTGTGGTAGCTGGTCCCGAAGCGAAACGTTTTAATATGGTCTTACATGAGCCTGGAGCAGGATGGGAGATCACCCGTGAGTTTGAAGGCTATACTCTGCAAGCAGATATTGCCTTTAGAGATATCAATCCTGAGGATTACTTAGGCATTTTCTTTTCTGGCGGACGTGCCCCTGAGTACATTCGTTATGATGAAGACCTAGTCCGCATCACCCGTTACTTTTTTGAGAAGGATTTACCCATCGCCTGTGTTTGCCACGGCGTGGAAATTCCTGCCTATGCAGATTGCGTAAAGGGCCGCAGAATGGCTACAGTCGGTAAATGTAAATTTGATTTGGAAATATGTGGCGGCACTTTTGTTGATGAAGCCTGCGTGATTGATCGCAACTTGATCAGCGGTCGCGTGTGGTGTGATCATGGAAAATATATGCCAGCGTGGATAAATTTGCTTCTTGAAGAACGCGAAAAACGCAACGGATAAACGCAATGGACGCAGACATAAAGAAAATCATTTTTGCGGACCTTAACAAGGTGATCATTGAAACGGATTCGACAAGTATCGATCCGCCTGCCGATGGCATCGTCATCAAAACATCGTATTCCTGTGTCAGTGTGGGCACAGAACTTGCCAAGCTGACAGGTCTACAGGAAGGCGTATTCCCTACAGGCATTGGCAATCGGGCCATTGGTCGTGTGGTAGCTGCTGGTGAGAAGAGCAAATTTTCTGAGGGCGATTTAGTTTTTAGTCATACGCACCATGCCAGTCATGTGGTGGGTGCAATGTTAATCGCAGGGCTGCCTGATTCATTGGAAAAGCCAGAGACCTCACTTCTTGGCATGGCGATGGTTGCCTTTGGCGGTTTGCGTGCGGCACAACCGGAGATTGGTGATTACGCTGTGGTTACAGGCGCTGGCCTGGTTGGACAATTGCTGGCGCAGTTGCTAGAGATTGCCGGAGTGACACCGATTTTAATAGATCAGTTGGATAACCGTTTGACCATTGCTAATACGTGTGGAATTGAACACACCATCAATGCATCAACCGAAGATGTGATGGCAGCAGTCCTGGCTAAGACCAATGGCAAAGGCGCTGAACATGTATTCGAATGTACCGGTGTACCAGCAGTGGTTGAACAAGCCGCAGGCTATTGTGCGCAAAGTGGTAATTTGATTTTGGTTGGTTCCCCTCGCGGTGAATTTAAAACCGATCTCACCCCATTTCTAAACAATGTGCATATTTGGAAACCGCATGGTAACATCACAATTAAGGGTGCGCACGAATGGAATATTCCGATTAAGCCACAGGAAAGTTTGAAACACAACCAGCAGCGCAACCTGCGTATTCTCGCGGATCTAACCGATCGTGGCAAATTGAAACTGGGTCCATTGGTCACTCAAGTCTATGAACCGGACAACTGCCAGGAAGCATATGACAGCTTAATCAAAGACAAGGCAAATGCCCTTGGTGTTGTATTCGATTGGACAAAATAAATGATTAAGATTGGCTACGGTACTTACGGAATGCGGGATGAAGATGTCTTTACTGCCCTGCCCCGCTTACGAGAGATGGGTTATGAAGCCATAGAACTTATGGTCACCGATGGCTGGCCCACTGCACCAAGTGAACTTGATGCAGCCGATCGCACACGATTGGTAACGCTTTTTCAAGAACTCGGATTCCCGCCACCAATTTTTCTCGGTACAGCAAAAGGGGATGATCCATTAGACGGATTTAAGACTGCTTGCGAATTGGCCAATGATCTAAATTTCGGAGATGATCCCGCGGTAATTTGTAGCATGCCGCCGGGGCATTGGGATTGGGAAAAAAGCAAAATGGAGATTCGTGACATCTTACTTGTTTGGGCTGATGAAGCGGCAAAACACAATGTGCTTCTGGCGATTGAACCACACATCGGTATGGCGATTGATACGCCGGACAAGGCAGACTGGCTCATGCGAGACGCGAATCATCCACATTTAAAACTGAACTTTGATTACAGTCATTTCTATTTAATGGATAGCGACCTGCAACATTCTATTGATTTGTGTATGCCGCATGCCGCGCATATGCACATAAAAGATGGCAACATGCTGGAAGGTGATCAATTCGAATTTCTATTGCCCGGTGCTGGCGACATGGACTTAAATGTTTTCTGCAATGCGATAGATGCAACGGGAACCACACTACCGGTGGTTGTCGAAGTGAGTGGCATGGTTTGGAATGCCCCAGGCTACAATGCCTGGGAAGCGGCTGAAGCATCATTCAAAGCGATGGATGACGCTCGCAGCTGACGATATCCTTATCGTGTCGCGAAATGAAAGAAGTCCAGTCATGTTCCAGTCGATACGTTACAATTGCTAGACTTCTTCCATCAACAGAGCAAAGACTAAGCCTTTTTTTGCACAGGCTCTTCTTTGTCTTTTTCCTCTGGGCATTCACAAATAACTAATACTTCCCATTTATAGCCCCCGCGAGCCAAAAATGTATTGTCAGCTTGTGTAATCGCGCCTTCCCAAGGGCCGATCACCTGCCCAAGGTATATTGCAGAACAGGGGTCGCAAGGAGCAACTCCTGGCTTACACCCTGCATCTCCTACTGCGAGTGCAGCTCTATATGCAGCAGTTTGAGCAGTTTCAGCATCTATTTTTGCTTGCGGCAGCAAGAGCTGCATCGCAGCAAAAGCTGCAGCCTCTGTTGCTGCAACTGCTTGTACTCTTACTTTCCCTTTATTAAATACAGATTCTCCGGGGCATTTTCCAGGGTTCGGCATTCTTCATCCTCCATTTTCCATGTTTATGTTTTGTTAAGAAAGGCATAGATTAATCGCAATTTTCTTTCAGGTCTACCTGAAACTTAAAATTTTTGAAGAATAAGTTCATTATCCAAATTGTATTATATTTTGCACCCAGCTGTGTTGCATTTTCTAGAAATTTTGGGCGAATACTTTAACTCTAAAGAAAGCACTTGGACGACGTTTATTCTTCAATGAGGTATAAAGGTGATGGATCCGGCAAGTCGCCTTCGCGTTGTTGATCACGGTTTTGTGAAAGTGTTTCCCATTGTAAATATGCTGAGTTTGTCGATCTATCATTGCATCGCCTGACTTGCATGCCCGGAAAATTGCTTTTCGGCAGAATCGGTGCTTCTGCTTCATCCCCTTTTATATGTGGCTGTGGATTTAGATTTTTATCCAGGGTAATTAGTCCATAGCCCTCTGTCTTGTGATGGTATTGAATAACGAGATGATCATCTATAATTTCAAATTTATCGAGGGTGATTCCAATGAAACCCATGGATCCGTAGCCCTCAAACCAGATACGATCGCTAAAGTTACTGACTTGTTCGATTCGCCATGCATCATTTTCA
Organism: Lentisphaeria bacterium; assembly: GCA_013215875.1. Taxonomy (GTDB): domain Bacteria; phylum Verrucomicrobiota; class Lentisphaeria; order JABSQK01; family JABSQK01; genus JABSQK01. The sequence continues at coordinate 9,824 of JABSQK010000014.1, read as the reverse complement.
ATACGCGCGACATATATTTGCATATAGCCATTGGCATCAGACTTGTGATACAGCAAGTGAATTCTGTCTTGCTGGTCAAATACATGTTTTATGCAACCGTTGATGATGCCACCTTCTGCTGGTATAGGGTCAACAAAGCAAGTACTGCTATCTGAGTTAACAGGCAGTTCTTGTTTTTCTCCAAAAGCATTTTCCCAATTTAGAAGATCTTTCGAACGAATATATGTCAGGTCATGGTTTGTTTCGCAGGCTGGCGTATCACGCCAAACTCCGTAGACATGAAAATAGCCATCCGGGCCTTTGCTCGGTGCGATCATGTAGCCATTACACTTTCCGTCGCCATCAAATATCTTTCCATCGACCAACCGGGACCACGTCGTCGTCTCGCAATCGTAGCGATTAAAATAATTACTACCACAACCAGAGCCGCCATCACGGTACGTGAAAACTAGGTCTCCTTCAGACGTTTTAAAAAATACAGGATAAGTTACGCCATCTTCAATCAAACCAGTCATCTCGGCTTTTTCCAGACTGGAAATATCGCCGGCTATTTGTGTGCGAAAATAAATCAGAGGAACGCAGTGCATATTTCCTGAAACATGCAGGTGTCCGTCTTTATCCAGTGCCAGCGTCACATAATTATGCGAATCGCAGCCAATCTTTGTCGGTACTATTTTTGTGACAGATTTTTCAGTGTTGATATCACGCTGCACAATAACCATTTCATGGTCAGCGTTATAATACGCGATATAGTGTACGGTTTCAGTAGACAGCAGACAGAAGCCTACAGGAAAGTCTGCAGGGACATGGTCGATCAAAACTTTATTCATAAAAATTACCCTTCATTTTCAATTATCCACTTAGATAAGTGGATTGCTCTTTCATCATTGCCACCATTACGGTCTTTTGCGCCCCGCAAAATGCAGCGACAAACTTAGGGTGCTTGTGCTTCGATACTCTATCAAATAATATGTCGTTGTTAATGGCTCTGCTTGTTTTGCATAGGTGCTGGCGGCACTAAATATTAGTATCCATTCTCTATGAGCATATCGATAATACCCGATGCAATGAGGAAGAAAATGAGAAATGCGATGGCACTTGCAAGGTAGCTGTAGCGCTCTATCACCAGGCTCCAGCGCGGCAGTGATAATATTTGTTGCACAAGGTTTTTTGATTCCTTCTTTCTAAGGCGCAAGGCGATAATGAAGATGATGATATTTTTTGCGATGATAAACCAGCTAAGTATCATGGCAGGGTCTTCCTGTAAATAGTAGAAGCAAACAAATGTTTCGCCAGCGAGCAAAAAAGCGCTCATCATGCTGAAGAAAATGAGTTGTTTAATCACCGCGGAAACATCTTCCGTCGATTCTTCAACAGATTCTGTATCGAAGCATTCTTCCAACTCAGTCAAGGTATTATTCGGTATATCCGATAACAGTTTAAATGCGGGATTGCCTCTAAAAAAGAGAAGAACTGAGCATACGGCAATCGCCCAGGTCATAAATATGATAAGGACGGTCATTTTTGAAGGCGAATGCTTTTGATATGAATCATGGGTCTTGGCCAACCCTCTATCCAGTTTTGCTTGCCAGTGAGGGATACCTTATGCCAGGTATATTTGGCAACATCTTTGGATTCGGCAGAGATATAATAAAGAGGGTAGAAGGTGCCATTTAAGTCAACAGCAAGGGCATGTGTCCAGGGAATTTTTTTATTGTTGAGAGGAATAATTGTACCTACCTTGCTCGTATTTCTACCAATGCCGACAATGCGAATTTCTTTATTCTCCGGCTCGTCTTCAATAAAATATATTTTATATTTCTCAGGTGCTTCGGCGGCTTTTAGCGCGGCGACTTTCTTGGGTTCCTTGGCGTCGGCAAGCTCCTTTTTTTCTGGCAGCATCTTTTGATATTTTTTAGGCAATTTTATATAATTTCTGTTTACCCAGACAATGATATCTGCGGGTGCTTCTATTCGCAGCCACTTTACGCCTCTTTTCTGCAATACTTTGATGCTTGTTTTTGCCGGTATTTTTGTTAATACTTTAAATGCGTCTGCCGGACCCGCATAAACCTTTGCTTCTTTGTTTGTTTTCAAGCCGCCGACCGTGTCTGCCTTTATCCAGGCACTCATTTCATCTGTAGGTTCAATGCCTAGCCATTCACCTTTCATTTGTTTAATCACGACCTTATCACCGGCCCTCAATTCAGACACTGTCTCAAATTGTTTTCCTGCCTGAGACCTGACTAAAAGGCGATTCGCTGTCACCTCACCAATGTTGTCTTCCTTGGCTCTAAGGCTGCAAGAAATGATTAAACCGAGTAGAATAAGAAATTGTTTTAGCTTCATAAAGTGTCCTTGTCTTCATGCTTAACATAGGGCATGGGTTTTTATAATCAATAGTAATTGAAAATTGATCTAAAATGCTGCTTTTTCCTACAGAATGGGCTGCTTAAGTCGGAATTCTATATGACCCGAAGCCAATTTTGCCTGAGCTTTTCAGACAAATGAGCCTAAAGATTAAAAAAATTCCAAATTGTCCAGTCTGGCATATTTATTGCGTCTTCTTAAGTCAGTATTGAAAAATAACAGATAGGACGGAAAAATGAAGCGCTTTATATTTTCTTTGCAATCAATTTTGAGCATTAAAGAGTCCCAGAAAAGCATCTGCGAAATACACCTGCATGAAACCCGGGTAAAAATGCAGGCTGCGATAAACACCCTCGATTCAGTGAAAGAGTCATTATATAAAAGCCAAATGAGGCTAAATCAGTCTATTTCAATCAATTATCTTGTACAACGCGAAAAGTATACCAACAAGCTGAATGCTCAGGTCAAATCGATTGGCAATACTATTGGCATGATTCAGGAAGAGTTGGAAATAAAATTAAATAATCTTAAAGAAATCGCCAGGGAAATCAAGAAGCTCGAAAAACACCGTGAAAAAGAATACAGCCTATGGACCGAGGAGGCTGATCGTGAAGAACAGAAAACCCTGGATGAAATTAGCTTACGCTCAACCGGGTTCTCTGTTATATTAAATTAGGAGATCTGCTAAATGGGCAAGCCGGTCAAACTTATGGCATTCCTGGTATTTGCCAGTTCATGTCTTTCTGCATTCTGTATTGCAGTTATGTGTATCACCCTCATGACGGGTGACTTTCTTGGTTTGAAACCCTACCTTATGGCTGAATTGGAATACAATCAAGAACCAAAATCAATCAATAAAAATGAAATTCCTGAAGGGGAAGAATTTACTCAGAATTTTGTCTTGGAATTGAAAAAAGAGAAAGAGCGCCTGAAGGAGTGGGAGACTGTACTAAAGGACCGTGAACGCACCATAGAGATACTTGGTGAAAGTTTGAAGCAATCACAAACTCTCGTGAAAAAAAATGAGGAAGAAATCCGTAAGCTTCTAAATACCATCGACAAAACTGAGATAGAAAATGTGAAACGTATTTCTGATGTGATCAGCGATATGGAAGTAAAGTCCGGGGCCAAAATGCTGCAAGAAATGAAAGATATCGCCTTGGCCGCCCGCGTGATGTATTATATGCCCAAGGCCAAGACCGCGGAAATTCTTGGCGAAATGTTAAAAACAAATTCAAAAACCGCCGCTGACATCGCCGATGAAATGCGCAAATTTGTCCCCGAACTGGATGAAAAAAAATTATGATTGACTCTGAATTTTCCATGCCCCGATCAGCAATGGACATAAATGAACAGTTAACAGATAAAGTATCCGCAAAAGCGAAAAAAGAGTTTTTTCAGCTGTTTAAGCAGCAGCTTGATAAGCATGATAAGGAGCCTGATACTGCAGATAAAGTTGCGGTTCCCGGCATTTCTTCCGAGGCAAAAAAAGAGTCTCAAAGCAATCGAAGTGAATCCGAGATGAAGACAGACGCAGAAAAATTTCCCAAGTCTGAGGACGACCAAAGCAAGGCAGCTAAAGAGACGAAGGCAAGTGAAGAGACGAAGGCAAGTAAATCGACCACGGATGGTAAAGCGACCACGGATGATAAAGCGGTACGATCGGATAAAGATGTGAAAACCGAAAAAGCGAAAGCTGGTGGAAAAGCGGTAAGCGCTCAGAAATCCGCCGCTTCAGTAAAGAAAGAGGGCAATGCTGCTGACTCAAATTGGCAGGAAAAGCAGGCCAGAATAAAAAATGCCCTGGCAAAAAAAGTTCATCCGCCAAGCCAGGATCTTGAGGCCGAAAAAGTGAAGAATGTACCAAAGCGCCATGCCAGCAATTTAGATTTGGCAGATATTCAAATCAAGAAAGTCACAAGTGCTGCTTCCAAGGAGGCAGCAGCACCTGAGGCCCTGCTTGAGCGTCTTGATGATAAAAGTAAACGTAAACAGCCAACAATTTCCGATAAAAAGAAAAAGGATATAAGTACCAAGGTGGTCAATTTCAGCGAAGCGAGGAAAAAGACCAACCTGAAATTTTCCCTCGATACAGTCAACCGGATACCGTCTGACAAACTCAGAGAGAAAGTCTCGAACCATATAAACAAATTGGAGATGCCAGCCATGGACCAGGCAGAAAAAATTCTGGAAAAAGCGTCAGCGACTCGCATTCACCAGATACAGCGTTCCGCAGATATTCAGCAATTTGCAGCGGAACTTCAAAGGCTGATCAAGGCGCAGCCTACAAATGATGTGAGCTTGAGCTTGGAATCAAAGGTTTTTGGCAATATGAATATCATTATCACTGAAAGTTCCGGTCATTTAAATTTGCAATTTCAGATGGAAAACGATCAGGCTCGCCAGCAGCTTCAGCAACAACGTGCGGAACTCGTAAAGCTCCTTAAGAACATGGGCTATGAGGGAGTGGAAGTTAGCATTGAAAATGAGTCTAATGATGCCGCTGAAAGCGAATTAGATGATGAAGACAGCGACCAACACACCAAATTTATCGATGAAGATGGCATTGAGCTGAGCGAAATCTAAAGCCTGAATTCTTGCGCTGATATGGCCGCTCATATTATTTAAAACAGGCAGTCGTTGTAACGCGAATCTAATTCTGCCTTAAATTAGGCAGTTAAGCGGTTGTTTATATAAAATAAACCGTGGTAAAAATGCCTGTTTCAACGGCATGGAATTGCTCAAAAGTTCATTTCAGCACTTGAAAATCTTCGAATTACAGCTATTACTAAAACTCCTAAAATTAGAGGATTAATAAATGGTTGCAGTACAAACTATCACCATCTCTTGCCCACATTGTGGGGAAAAAACTAAAGGCACGCTTGAGGCGTGGACAAAAGGTTTTCCCTGTCCGAGTTGTAATGGTGATATCTGCCGCCCGGGAAGTGCTACTCCTATAAATACAGCCGTATCCGAATCTCAGCATTCTGTAAGCAATTCACCGATGGGCGACGATGGTTTATCTATGAGCTCAGGTCTTGATGCGCCCGTACAACCTGTGATGCTCAAGAAAAAAGGCAAAACTGATACAGGTCCTGTAAAACTTCAGAAAAAAAATCCCTCGAGTTCAATAAAAATTCATGCGACCGCGGAAGACATGGAAAAATCCGATGTTCTTTCTGCAAGCAATATTTCTATAATGACCGGAGGTGCCAGTATTAGTGGCGATAATCTGGAAGAACTTAAAGCAGACGTGCTAAGGTATAAAAATAAAGCAAAAGAAAATGCCACAATAGCGAAAAAGCTTAAAGATCAGAATCAGACCATGAAACTCCAGGTTGAACAATTCAAGATCAAGGCGATAGGCCAGCGCGACAGTATAAAGGCCAAGGCTGAGTTGGAAGTAAAAAAGGCCGAAGTTGAATTGCGGGTTCTCAAGGAACAATTAGAGACAACTGCTAAAGATAGAAATAAAATCGAGCTCGAAAAGTCTCAGCTTTCCATCAAAATCAAAGAAAAAGCACAAGAGCAGGTAAAAGCCAAGATTGAATCTGTATCATCACAATATAAAGAAAAGATTTCTGCGCTGGAAAGCAAACATGATGAACTTCAGAAGGAGTATGATAAGCTTCAGGCTGGAAGCAGCACCGAGGATGAAGGTCACGAGCGCAGTAAAAAAGAAGTTGAAATACTGAAGGGAAAATATATTGAAGCCGAAAAAGCCAAACAAGAGGCGCATCAGAAAATTACCGGCTTGGAAGATAAGATTACCAGTAACGATGGTGAACAATCCAAAAAAATCTCTGCAGAAAATACCGTTTTAAAAGAAGAAGTTATCAAGGCAAAAACCGAGATGGAAAAAATTAAGCAAGAGACAACGGCGATTCACAGTGATGAAATGGCGACCTTGCATAATGAAAATGAGCAATTGAAAGCCCAGGTAGATGGCATACAAGGTGGTAATGTCGATGCTGGAGAGCTCGAGAAGCTGAAAACTGAAAATAGGCAACTTTCCGAAAAGACGACCCAGCTTCATGTTGTAATTACTGATTTAGAAGCAAAGAATGAAGAACTCGGTGCAAATCCATCCAGCGAAGACTTCAGCCGCAAAGAAATGGAAAACGATGTTTTACACAAGAAGGTTATGGACCTGGCGACCCAGTTGAAAGAAGCAAAGACTTCAGAAAATCCAGAGACCGAAAGCAAGCTGAACGAATTGGCAATTCAAAATAAAAAGCTCAAGCAAATGGTTATCAAGCTTAAGGAAAGGGAAGGCTCTTCACCAAAAACACCTGCTGCTGAAGTAAAAAAAGCGCCTGCTGAAGCGCCTGTTGCTGAAGAGCCAAAAGCACCTGTTGCCGAAACGTCTGCGCCTGTTGAAGAAGTAAAAGCACCTGTTGCCGAAACACCTGCTGCGCCAGCGAATGCGAATAGCTCCGGTGTTCCTGAAGCCATTATGACATTGGCTCAAGCGAGCGCTGAAGGCGAAGAGATAAAGGCAATCATCGCGACAAAAGAGAAGATTTCCAAATCAAAGAGTACTGCCTGGTGTGTTGTGACATCCAATCGACTGCTTATAATTGCCGTTGGAAAAAAGGATTCTCTTGAGAGCATTCCGCTGGTAAAACTCGATGATTCTTTTTGGAACCGCATAAGTAAGAAATTATTTTTATCTCCGTCTACGCCATCTGTAAAAACTACCACGCTGGCGATGGATCCGGATAAGGGAAAAGAACTTATTGAGTTGATAAAAGGGTAAATTCTCGCCCCGTTCTACTTATCAATGGATTGAAGAATCTTCTGCGCTATTTCTTCAGGGGATGCGTCATCTGTATCAAAGGTAAATTCCGCTTGGCTTTCATAGATTGGTTCCCTGGCTGCATATACCTCTTCAAGGCCCTCAGGTGTAGGATTGTCAAACAGATATGCTGGCAGGCCTTTGCCACGAACCATACGTTCAAACAGGATCTTCACATTTGCCCTCAAGCAAACAATCCGTCCCAGCTTCTTTATTAGTTGTTTGTTTTCTTCAACAATTGCAGCTCCACCCCCCGTAGAGATGACAACATTGGATTCATTTTCAAGACTTTTTAAAGCGGTGTTTTCGAGCTCACGAAAGTAATCGACACCATCGATATGAAAGATATCACGGCATGTACGCGGCTCGGTCAAATCTTTGGCTTCTTGATCCAGTTGTGCAATCACCGAATCCAGATCAATCATTTTACGAGCAGAGTTCCGTGCGATCAGTGCAGCAGTTGTACTTTTCCCACAGGCCGTAAATCCTATTAAGACAATATTTTCCATATACAGCTCATTCAAATTTTAACAGTACTAATTTAACGAAACTATCAAAAAATACAAGGTATTGAGCGTGCTAAGACTCGCGTTTTTAATATGGGTGCACTATCCAGGGATTAATTGTGCGGGGCAGAATCGGGTATAACTGATAGCATCCTTTCGGCCATAAATAAGTTATTTTCAATAAATGTTATCATCTTGAGTCTGTGACTCTTTCAGATGTGGGCTGCTATTTTTAAATAGAGGCATCTGAATAATGGGGCGGTTTGCCCAGCCTTTCAAGCCGCGATAATGAAAGAATTGGCTGCCAAAGCACTGCATGGTGAAAAAGAACCATACTAGGCAAGTAACTATTATTAGTGCGAGCTTCAGTAAACGAAAAGGCAGTCTCATGCAACCCTGACTACGTGTCTTTTTTTCAGGTAAATCCGCATGTTCCAGAACCTGTTGGATGCTGACAGGCAAATCAGCTCGCATCTTTTCATCCTGATAAACTTTGAACAAACCAGATAAATAAATCCGTGCGGCAAGGAATTTAAGCAGAACCGTTAGAGGAAGAAAAAAGCAGGCTGAGAAGAAATAATAGCGCCAAATCCACCGGGCCTTTTCTGCTACAGACAATTGCTGGATGCTGCCAAAATTATCAGCAGCATAAACCATAATCATACTGATCTGATAAAGACCGCCCATGAGCAAAACTATGCTGGCATAAATGAGTGCCGAAAACAATTTTTTTCGTATGATTGCGACAATCAGTTGAAAGTCGAATATGGCCTGAACTCTATTCGTAAGGATCATGTGTGACAATGCGAATGGCAAATAGAGAAGAACGATGCTGTATAAACAGATCGTAAAAAAGATTAATAAAGGCATGTGGAATGCCTGGTCATAAATTTTGTAAAAGGACACATCCCAGCCATAATCCCAGGCAATGTGAATCGTTAAGGTAAACGGCAGGGTTAAAAGAACGAGGGCGACAAAAATTTTTAATCCATCGCGAATGTTACAGAGCAGTGAGTTAATCAGAACATTTGCCAATGCCTGCGGTTTTTTATAAACATCTGCTTTTTTAAAGTCTGCAATCGCCTGGGTTATATTGTTATTGAGAATAAAGCGCGGGGGGCTTCGGTCAATTTCTATTGAGGCGTTGTACTTTGAGATATGAGATACCATAAAAAGGCGAATTACCCGCATCATCCATCCTGCAAGAATCAGGCAACCAACCGGATTCAGTGAGAATAAAACCGCCAGAATTAATTTAAATAAGAGGCGTATTGGAATCAGACAGCAATTCATATTTTCAAGGCATCCCCTTCTGCCTCTTTGCTTTCAAAGCCCATAATTGCTGCAACTGTGGCTGCAACATTTATTTGATTTACCTGGCTGCGTTCAATCTTATTTTGCGGAATCCCCTTGCCCCAGAGCATGGCAAATATTTCATGGGAACTGCGACTATTAAAATGGTGCTGAAACGGGCAATAGGCAAAACTGCTACTATCTCTGCCACAATCAGGTACGGCAATGAAAACTGTATTGTCCTTATAAAATGGATCTTTTTCGACATACTCACAGAGGCGTTTAATGCCGTTGTCGATAATTTTTATACCTCTGTAATAATGGTTTTTATTGCCCCAGTGAACATAGTCCGGGTCATTGTAATTAATCATCATCAGACGGGGTTGGAGCTCTTTCATCGCTCGTAATGTAAATTCTGTGAGCAGGGCATCACCGCGTGGTCGGGTGCGCGTATCGTTTTTATAATAGTCCAGCCAGTTCTGCCAGTATGTATTCATTGGCGCAGTGTAATCGATCTGACCATTGGCCCTGTAATAGGCCTTTTCAAGCTTATCAAGTTCGCGGATTTGCTGTTGGTTTAGTTTCCCCTGTTCCTTCTGGTAGCGCCCATACCAGACCTTAAAACGAAATAGGCTCAAGGCTGTAGATTTATATTTTATGCCGAAATTGTGATGGTTGCTAAATGAATAAAATTCTTCCTGGGTGCGATCCTCACCATTAATTAACAGTGTCTGGTGTTCCGGTATATCGTAAGTTTTGCGAAAGTATTCAAAGATCGTTGGCACTTCCGCTTCAAAACGTTCCTGGAAAACCCCCTGTTTTATATCTTCGTAATGTTGGTATTTTCCCGTTAGAAT